>CAYRII010000034.1:9676-16884 GCA_964424245.1 uncultured Terriglobales bacterium
ATGAGCGACATGGCGTCCACCAGGAAGACGCGGCCCTTGGCGGATGGAGTCATTGGGTCATGGCGAGTCTAGCAGCCCCACATGGTTGCATCACTCAATCAGCATGCAGTCGCCATAGGAATAGAAACGGTAGCGCTCGTCGACGGCATGCCCGTAGGCGCGAAGCACAGCTTCGCGCCCGGCGAAGGCGCACACCAGCATGAGCAGCGAGGAGCAGGGCAGGTGGAAGTTGGTGAGCAGGGCATCGACCACCTGGAAACGAAAGCCGGGATAGACGAATAGGGTGGTTTCGCCGGAGCCGGCGCGGACACGGCCCTGGTGGTCGGCGGCGGCGCAGTGTTCGAGGGCGCGGACGGTGGTGGTGCCGACGGCCACCACGCGGCGGCGGGCGGCGCGGGCGCGGGCTATGGCTTCCGCGGCTGGAACTGAAACGTGAAAGCGCTCCGCATGCAGGCGGTTTTCTTCGACGCGCTCGGCGCGCAAGGGTTGAAAGGTGCCCAGGCCGACTTCGAGAGTGAGTTCCGCGGTCTCGATGCCGCGTGCGGCGAGGCGCTGGAGAATTTCTGGAGTGAAGTGCAGCCCGGCGGTGGGCGCGGCGACGGAGCCGCGCGGGCGCGCGTAGACGGTCTGGTAGCGCTCGCGGTCGGCGGGCGTATCGGGACGGTCGATGTAGGGTGGCAGAGGAACGTGCCCGAGGCGCTCGAGGGCGGCGAAGAAATCTTCCACCGGCGCGAAGCGCAGGCGGCGCTCGCCGAAGGGGCCGCGGGCGGTGACCTCGGCGCGAAGTTCTTCCGGGCTGCCAAAGAGAATGCGCTCGCCCACGCCGATCTTGCGGCCGGGACGGACCAGCGCTTCCCACTCCAGGGCGGAGGCGTCGAGCTGGCGGGTCAAGAGCACTTCGACGCGGCCGCGCAGAAAGTCCTTGCTGGCAGGATTGCGCGCGCTCACGGGGTGGGCGCGGGCGCCGCTGCGCCTTCCGAAGAGCCGCGCGGGAAAGACGCGGGTGTTGTTGAAGACCACGAGGTCGCCGGGGCGCAGCAGCTCGGGGAAATCGGTGAAGCGGCGGTCTTCCAGGCTTCCGGAAGCCCGGGCCAAATGGAGCAGGCGGGAGGCGGAGCGGTCCTCCAGCGGCTGCTGCGCAATCAACTCCGGGGGCAGGTGGTAGTGGAAATCGGAAACCAGCACGCAGGGATTATAAGTTCGGCCACGCAGGCGCCCGAACTGTTGCCCAAGGTTGATTCTCTGCTGTACGATACGCGGGCCCAGAGGGAACCTCGACTACGGTTGTAGTACATGAAAGGCGAGCGCCAGCACCGCGAAGAAATCTGCCACATTGGCCGCATGATCCACGAGCGCAGCTATGTGGCGGCGACGGACGGGAACCTGTCCGTCCGCCTGGATCACGACACCGTCTTGAGCACACCGACCTCGATCAGCAAGGGCATGATGGAGCCCGAGGACCTGGTAGTGGTGGACATGCAAGGGCGGAAGGTGACGGGGCAGCGCAACGTTTCCAGCGAGATTGCCATGCATCTGCTGATTTACCGGCAGCGTGCCGATGTGGCGGGGATCGTGCACGCGCATCCGCCCACGGCGACGGGCTACGCGGCAGCGGGCATTGCGCTGAACCAGGCGCTGATCTCGGAGATTGTGCTGGCGCTGGGATGCATTCCCATTGCCCGCTATGGCACGCCGGGAACCCCCGAGCTGACGGAAGCGCTGGAGCCCCTGGTGCCGCATTACGACGCCATTTTGATGGCCAATCACGGCGTGGTGACCTACGGCGAAGACCTGCTGCGCGCCTACATGAAGATGGAAACGGTGGAACACTTTGCGCGCATCACGCTGGTGACGCACCTGCTGGGGCGTCAGCAACTGTTGTCGCAGGAAGACGTGGGCAAGCTGATGGAAGCGCGCGCCAAGTACGAGGGCATTACTTCGGCGGCGGCCATGGCGCCGGGGTGTCCGGTGGTGGCACCGGATGAATCCGTTACCGGCGCGCCGGCTGCGCCCCCGGCGGATACCAAGGACCGCTTCACGGTCACGCGCGAGGAGTTGGCGGCGATTGTGGAAGATGCCATGCGGCACGGCAAGCGGCGCTGGTGAGGCCGGGCCGCCGGAGGGTGAAGCAGTTGTACGAGGTGATTGGGCGCGGGCGGTCCGGTGTGCGACAATGCTCCGCCCGCCAGGCAGAGTACTGAATTCAAGCTGAGAACTGGAGGAAGGGATGGGCGAAGCATTAGGAATGATCGAGACGCGCGGGCTGGTGGCCATGATTGAGGCCTCGGACGCAATGGTGAAGGCTGCCAAGGTGACGCTGGTGGGCTGGGAAAAGATCGGCTCGGGATACGTCACCGCGGTGGTGCGCGGGGATGTGGCCGCGGTGAAGGCCGCGACCGATGCCGGCGCGGCCGCGGCGCGGCGCGTGGGCGAGCTGATTGCGGTGCACGTGATTCCGCGTCCCCATGCCAGCCTGGAGGATGTGCTGCCCATCGGCCGTTCGGGCGCGAAGAACGCGGGAGCATAAGCCGTGATTCTGGCACAGGTCGTGGGCACGGTGGTGGCCACGCGCAAGGACGAACGCCTGCAAGGCAGCAAGCTGCTCTTGTGCGTGCCGGTGACGCCGGCAGGCGAGCCTGACGGGCATCACGTGGTTTCCGTGGATACGGTGGGCGCCGGCGTCCACGAGACCGTGCTGCTGGTGAGCGGCTCGTCGGCGCGCATGGCTTCGGGGATGAAAGACCTGCCCGTGGACAGCGCCATCGTGGGCATCGTGGACGAAGTGCGCTGCGAACCCGAAGAAGCGGGCGGCGAGAAGCGGCTGGCGGCTGCGGGCTCGGGAAAAGGCAAGCGCTCATGATGCTGGCAAAGGTGATTGGCAATGTGGTGGCCTCGGCCAAGAACGCGGAACTGCTGGGCCAGAAGCTGCTGCTGCTGCAGCCGGTGACGCGTGACGGCACGCCCAGCGGACGGCCTTTGGTGGCCATCGATGCGGTGGGCGCGGGCGTCCACGAAACGGTTTACTGGTGCCGCGGGCGCGAGGCCTCGCTGGCCTTCGGCTCCAACGTCCCGGCGGATGCTTCGGTGGTGGGCATTGTGGACGGCATTACCACCCATGGTGCGCCTGCGGGCGGGCGCAAGACGGGACGGACGCGATGATCCTGGGGCGCGTGCTGGGCGAGGTGGTGGCCACGCAGAAACACCCCTCCCACCAGGGACGCAAGATCCTGCTGGTGCAGCCGGTGCATCCCGACGACTCGGAGCGCGGCGATACCGTGCTGGCGCTGGATGCGGTGGATGCCGGAGTGGGAGACCGCGTGCTGGTGGTGCAGGAAGGCTTCGCCGCCATGACCGCCGCGGGGCGCGTGCAAGCTCCCATCGACATGACCATCATCGGCGTGGTGGACGCAGTGGAGATGTTGTAGAGAAGCGGCGCGGATTCCCTCCTTGCAGCGGTACTTTCCCCTCTGACTGCGCAACTCAAAGGCTCGGCTGTGAATGGCCGCGGCAAGCGTGTTTGTGCCTGGCGGCTTACTCACCTCCCAGGCGGAAGCGCAGGCCGGCGCGGAAGTTGGCGCCCAGCGCGGGGTATCCGGCTGACTCCTCGTAGTTGCGGTCGAGGAGGTTTTCCACGTTGGCATAAGCGGTGACGCGGCGGTTGAGCGCGTACCAGACGCCCACATCCACGCGTGCATAGCCGGCGGCGTGGGTGACGCCGAGACCGAGGAAGTCAGAGTCCGTGCGGCGACCCACGAAGCTGCCGCCAAGATGGCCTCCCCAGCGCGGGCGCAGGTGGGTGAGGCGGAGGGTGCCGGAATGCCGCGGCCGGCGCAGCAGCGGAGCGCCTGCGGCCAGCAGCGGATCGAAGGCCAGGGGCGCATCGAGAATCTGGGTGGAAGTGTAGATGTAGGCGCCGTCGAGCGTAAGGTCCGGGCGCAGGCGGCCGTGCAGCTCCACTTCGGCGCCGTGGGCCAGAGCGCGGTTCAGGTTGACGTACTGGCTGGTGAAGGTCAGCGGGTCAAAGCTGAAGGCAATCTGGTTGCGGAAGAGATTGTGGAAGTAGGTGGCGGCCACGAAATATTTGCCGCTTGCAAACTGCTGTTCGAAGCCGGCCTCGAGGGAACGGGACTCCTCGGCCCGCAGGGCCGGGTTGGGAATAATGCCAAAGCCGCCGATGCCGAAGGATTCCTCGAGGCGCGGCTCCTTGATGCCGCGTCCGTAGGCAAAGCGCAGGCGGGTGCCGGAGAAGAAGTCTCCGCCGCGGGCGACGAACACACCGGCGGCGAGGCGGGGCACCGCGGTGCTGCCAAAGCTTTCGTTGTGCACAAAGCGCAAGCCCGCCACCGCGTAGAGCCGCGAGTTCTGCAGCACTTGCTGGGCATACAGCTCGTGATTGCGCCTGAGGCCGTGGCCCACGGCGGCAAACACATGGTCGCCGACAAATCCGTTTTCCACTTCAAAGCGGTAGCCAAACGTGGTGCGCGCCCAGCTGCGCGAGGCGTATTCGCCCTGGTATTCGAAGCCGGCGCGGTTGATGCTGGCGAAGTCGGAAAAGGGAAAATCGAAATTGCCGAAGAAAGGCGAATCGCGTCCGGGATCCATGAAGTCATCGACCACGGTGCGCTGATGGTTGTACTCGAAACCGGAGAGGCGGTGCTGCCAGCGCGCTGGGGCCACGAGGAAAAGCTCGGCGGAAGCGAGGAAGTTGTTTTGCCTGGCGCGCTGGTCCGTATCCGGGGGAATCAGCGGCTGGCCGTTGAAGTTCCAGAAGGACTGCACGCCGGTGCGGCTGTTGGAATGCCGCACTCGGAAGCGCAACGCCGCGCGGCGAGAGAGCTCGAGGCCGATGTTTCCGCCCTGGGAGGAGTTGGAGTAGTCATCGTTCACGCCCTGGCCCGTGGTGTGAAACTGGTCGGCAAAGAGGTTGAAGTCAAAGCGGCCGCGGGCGCCGGCCAGCGAGGCGTATCCGTTGGCGGTGGCAAACAGGCCGCCGTCGGCGCCAAAGCGCAATTCCGGCGTGCGCGTGTGGCCGGTGGCGGAGAAAACCTGAAGAACGCTGGTCATGGCGTCAGAGCCGAACAGGGCGCTGTGCGCCCCGCGCACAAACTCCAGGCGCTCGACCTGCTGCACGGGAACCACGCCAAAGTCGAAGGTGCCGCCGGGATCGTTGATGACGACACCGTCGACGAGCACCTTGTTGTAGCGGGACTCGCCGCCACGCACAAAGAGCGAGGCCAGCCCGCCGCGCCGTCCGTTGGTGGCAACCACGGCCCCCGGCAGAAAGCGCAGGGCGTCGGCAGTGGAGGTGGGACGCATGGTTTCCAGCGTCTCGCGGTCGAGCAGGCTGGCTGGAGCGCCGCTTTGCGCGGTGGCGAGCGGAGTGCGCGCGGCGGTGACCACCACGGTTTCGGCATGGCTGCCCAGAGCGAGGCGGACGGTGAGCGCTGCGTCGCGCGGAAGTTCCACCTCTGTGTGGCGCGCAGCAAAGCCCGGCGCGAGGACTTCGAGCCGATAGGCGCCCTCGGCCAAGCCTACGAAACGCGTGTCGCCGCGGGCGCCGGTGGTTTGCACGGCGAGCGCGCGGTTGTCCGCGGCCCGGTACACGGCCACGCGCGCCCCGGAAACGGCGGCGCCGGCCGGATCGAGGACGGTCAGTTCCAGATTGGAGGCAGAGGCAGTCGCGCAGGCGACGGCGAGGACCAGTACGAGGGAAACACGGTGCGGATGCATGCAATCCTCCTTTTCACGCGAAAGGGGTGGATAGGCAGCGATACGCGCCGGTCTCCTGGCTTTGCGAGGTGGACGAGGAATGCAGACGTCCTGAGGGCGGCCGGCCTTCCCATGAGCAATGCCCACAGTGGCGCAGCACGCCAAAAACGCTCGCTTACAGTTGCGCGGCAGCGCGGGATTTGCACCCGCTTCCCAGTTCCCGCCAGACGGACGGGAACACGCGAACCACAAAGATTGAAAGAACACGCCTCGGGCCGGGCAGAAACTTTCCCGCCCGGCGGCGAGCCTTGACTCTATTCGCAGGGCGGAAGGATGTCAACGCGGGAGGGCTAGTGGCGAACGTTTTCCTCGGCGAAGATGCGGATGCGGTCGAGCGTGGCTTGCATCTCCTGGTGATAGTGCTCGAGGGCGGCAGAATCGGCGTCCTGGGGCACGTGAATGAGGCGGCCGATGCGCACCAAGGCGCGGGAAAAGGGCTTGGGAACCATGAAGGAGTCCCAGGAGGGGAGGATCCATGGATCCTGCAGCGCGATGTGAAAGCACAGGACGGGAACCTGGGTGTTGCGCGCCAGCAGCACGGGGCCGGGCTTGGCCACGTACCTGGGCCCGCGGGGCCCGTCGATGGTGAAGGCGACGGTGCGGCCATCCTCGATCACGCGGTGCATTCCCAGCAGGGCGCGCACGGCGCCGCGCGAACTGGAGCCGCGCACTGCGCTGTATCCAAACTTCTCGATGAGGCGGGCGATGCATTCGCCGTCGAAGCTGCGCGAGGTCATGACGGCGATCTGGCGGCGGCGGAAGTGCCAGGTGGCTACAAAAACGCAGCGATGCCAGAAGACGTAGATGGCGGGGCGGAGGTTGCCGCTTTCCGGTCCACCCTCCTCCACAGAAACCGACCAGCGCAGCGTGGGGGCAAGCACGCGGATGGCAAGCGCGCCCATCCAAGTGGCCAGCCAGATGACGAAACGCTGCCGGCGGGTGAATGCGACGTCCTCGCGGGACGTTTCCGGCGCAACGGCGGGGGCGGCGTCGTTCACAGATGGATTGTAACCGCAGCCGGGGAGGGCGCTAGGCGTAGCGCATCCACTTCCAGATCTCGCCCAGCGTGGGGCGCTTGCCGTACATCAGGATGCCCACCTGATAGGCGCGCGCGCAGAACACGAGCAAGAACCATGCCGTGCCCGCCAGCAACACCAGAGAAAGGGCAATCTGCCAGGCGGGCGGCGTTTGTACCAGGATGCGCACGTACATCAACAAGGGCGAAAAGAACGGCACCAGGGACAGCCAGACGGCCATGGGCGTATCGGGGCGCCGGATGAGAAAAAAGACCATGACGACGGCGACCAGCAAGGGCAGCATGACCAGGGTCTGGAGCTGGTAGGCCTCCTGTTCGGAGTTCATCACCGCGGCCAGCGTGGCCCAAAGGCCGGCGTAGAGCAGGTAGCCCAGAACGAAAAAAACCGGGAAGTACAGGAGAG
>CAYRII010000035.1:0-15883 GCA_964424245.1 uncultured Terriglobales bacterium
GCGGATTCGGAACCCGCACCTTCAGCATTTCGAGCGGCATGCTCCCGGCGGGGCTGGGGCTGAACAAGAGCACGGGCGTGATCTCCGGAACGCCCACCAATCCGAACGACGATCAGACGTTTACGGTTATGGTGGTGGATTCAACGCCGGGAACGCCGCAGTCGGACACGCAAGTTTTGACCCTGAATGTGGACCCGGCGCCTCCCGTCACCATCACCACCACCAGCCTTCCCAACGCGACCATCGGCAACGCTTACAACTCGACGCTGGCCAGAACCGGGGGCGCCGCACCGTTTACCTGGAGCATTACCTCAGGGGTGCTACCCGACGGGCTCGGCCTGAACGCCAGCACCGGGGAAATCAGCGGCACGCCCTCGGGCGCGGCTACCACGCAAACGTTTACCGTGCGGGTGGACGACTCAGCGACGACGCCGACCTTCGACACGCAAATGCTGACCATCAACCTGGTGGCAAACCTGGGGCGAAACAACACCATCGGCACGGCTACGCCGCTCAGCAACGGGACCTTCGCAGCATCCATCAGCCCGTTCGGCGACCCGGCGGGGACCACCGACCCTGACGTCGACGTGTATCAGGTCACGGCCACGGCAGGGAACATCGTAACGATCATGGTGACGGGACCGGGCCTGGCTTCACCCAGCCCCGTTGATCCGCTGTTTGAGATCGTAAACGCCAGCAACGTCAGATTCACAACCCGCCGCAACCAGGGGAACGACGATGGGGTAACCGGGGCGGCGGACCCCACTCCCAACGCGTTCGACGATGTTTGCCTGAACGACGACATTACGCTGGGGATCATCAGGGACGCGTTCCTGGAATTCCAGGTTCCCGGGGCAGGCAACGTGACCTTCTACGTGCGGGTGCTGGATTTCCGCGGCGACGCGCGACCTGACCTGCTGTACGAAATCAGCATCAGCGGCGCGAACTGAGACGTACTCCAGAACATGGCGCCCGCCCTGGCCGGCGGGCGTTTTCTTTTGCGTGATTAGCGCGGGCTGGCGGCCTCGACGGCGCAACAACCCTCTCCCACCTGCGCGCGGTCGAGCCGCTGCAGCTCCGACCCGGGCGGTTGCTCCAGCAGGAATTGCTCGTCGGAAAGAGGCTCGTTCAGGCGGAGCTTCATTACTGAGAGCACGAAGGCATACTCCTCCTGGGGGCGGGAGATGCGGATCTTCGAGGGAAACGGGATGCCGTCGAAGTCCGCAAAGTTGGCATACTCGGCGTCGGTGGCCACGGCGCCATGCTCATCGTAAACCGTCTGGCGGCGGAGAAGGAGATCGGCGCGGCTGAACACCACCTTGCGGGCCAGCCGCCAGCCGCCGCTGGAGCGGCGGATGATGTGCACCACGTAGTTGGGCTCCTCGACTTCCTTCTTGGTCTTTGCGTCCCGCACGGTCTCGCTCGATTCCTCGAGGACGGCGATCTCGTTTTCGGCCACGGCCTGCACCAGGAGCGCCTCAAAGATGTGCTGCGGCCGCAGGTTTTCCAGGGGCTTGTCGGAGCGCTTGGTGAGCTCGTTGGGTCCCACGACGAAGCGGTTCTTGGTGGGCAGCGAAAGACGGAAGCCGGAGCCGTCACTGACCATGTCGAAGGCCTTGTTGCGCAGGATGGGGAACAGCCCAATCATGCGCAAGTACGCGGGCTTGCGCACCAGCACGTAACCGCGCATGTCCTGAAAATCGGTGACCTTGCCCTTTTTGGCGCCGCCGATGGAGGGAGCGATATCCACGGTGGCGTTCAGGGTCTGGACGCGGGCGGCCTCGGCGTTGATGAAGTTGACCAGCTCATCGAGCGAGGCCTCGCGCAACGCGGCGCTGCTCAGCCGCTTGTCAATCTTGTGCGTGCGGAAGAGGCAGCCAGTGAGGGACAGGGTCGCGACCAGGGCGAGAATTGTCTGGAACCGACGGAAAATGCTCATGCGCGTGGCAAAGCCAAGAATTCAGTATATCCCGAAGAGGGCCGGGAGACCACACGGCTTAGCGCCGCCGCCCCTGGCTGACGGACTGCCGGTAGGCGGCCACGTTGCGGGCGTGTTCCGCGGCGGAGGCGGCAAAACGATGGCGTCCCTGGTTGTCACTGACGAAAAACAGATAGTCGCTCTCCGCCGGGCGCATGGCGGCGGCCAGGGAACCACTGCCGGGGTTGGCGATAGGGCCGGGAGGCAGGCCGGCATGGCGGTAGGTGTTATAGGGCGAGTCGAATTCCAGATCGGACTTGTAGATTACGCCGCGAAATCGTCCGGCCAGTTGCGCAGCGTAGACCACCGTGGGGTCAGCCGCCAGGACCGTGTTGCGCGCCAGGCGATTGTGGAACACGCTGGAAACCAGAGGCCGCTCCTCGGGCACGCTGGTTTCTTTCTCGATGATCGAGGCCAGAATCACAGTACGACGGACGCCCGTGTTCAAACCCAAGGCTTTGGCTTCCTGGCGGAAGCGGCGCACCATGGTGGCGGCCACCTCGCGCGCTCCCTGGGTGCGGGTGAAGCGATAGGTGTCGGGATAGAGATAGCCTTCGAGGGAGGAGGCCTCGGGGTCGAAATCCGCCACCAAGGCCACGTCGGAGCGCGCCACCCGGACGAAGTCCCCAGCCGGTACTACGCCTGCCGACTCCAAGGCGGCGGCAATCTCGAAGAGGTTGTAGCCCTCAGGGATGACCACAGTGCGAGTCAGGATGTCGCCACGCACGAGGCGGTCATAAACATCAAGGGCGCGCTCTGGCCGGCCGAACACGTATTCGCCCGCCTTGAGACTTTGTTGACCCCGGGCGTAATGCAGCACCAGAAATGCCGCGCGACTGCGGACGACCCGGCTGCGCTCCAGTTCGAAGGCAATCTGGCGGGCGGACCATCCAGGTTGAATCAGAACGGAGGCGTCCTGATGGCCATGGGAAGGCGGGACCATCAGGACATAGGCCAGCCAGGCCAGAGATGCCAGCACCGCAATCAGAATCAGTTGGAAGAGCGTACGCAAGCGGTCAGTGTAAAGGATACGCGGGCCGTGGGAATTTGTGGCGGGGGCGTACAAAAATAGCGTCGGTCTTGCGGCGAGCCGGCAAGCTAATCCAAAGCGGCGCTGCGGCGGTCCAGGAAGGACTGCAAGATGAGCACAGCGGCCAGCCGGTCGATGGCTTGGCCACGGCGGCGGATGCTGATTTCGCTCAGGCGCAGGACACGGCCGGCCTCCGCCGTACTGAGGCGCTCGTCCCACAGGTGCACAGGAAGGCCGGTGCGCCGGCGGGCGTCGTCCGCAAAGGCAACCATTTTTTCCGCCTGGGTTCCGGCGACGCCGCTCAGGCGCAGAGGCAGGCCGACCACAATCTCGGCGACCTCGAAGTCCCGAAGGAGACGCTGCAAATGCTCCCAGTCCTTGCGTTTGTTGCGGCGGCGCAAGGTGGGCAGGCCCTGGGCGGTGAAGCCGAGCGGATCGGAAACTGCGAGCCCGATGGTCTTCGACCCAACATCCATCCCCAGGATTCGGCCTGGGCTGCCGGATGGGGAAGCGGCCTCGTGCGGACGTTGTGTACCGCTCCCGTTGAGCTCGTTCGGCACCCGGCTATTATAGGGTGTGGAAGCCGATGCGCTTTGCGATAGGATAGGCGCCGTGGCGACCGAAACCACAGATACAGATGAGGCGCAACCGGCTGCGGCGGCGCCCACCAGTCCTCCGAGCAGGCGTCACAGCGACCGCGTCTCCTCGGCGGCGCAGACGGTGGTGGCGATTGCCGTGGTGCTGGTGATCTGTTACGTGGCCAAGCTGGTGCTGATTACCTTGCTGGTCTCCATCCTGCTGGCGTTCATGCTGGAACCTGTGGTCTCGGCCTTTGTGCGGCTGCGCTTGCCGCGCGCCATCGGCGCCTTCCTGGCAGTCCTCATGATGCTGGGCGTGCTCTACGCAGGTACGCATTTCTTCTACAACCGGGCCGCGGCCTTCGTGCAGGAACTTCCCCAGTACTCCGGAAAGATTGAAAAAGCAGTCCGCAGTTTCCGCAAGAGCGCCGAATCCCTGCAAAAGACGACCGAAACCATGCTGGCGAGAGCGGACGACAAGAACGCGGTCCGCGTTCGCGAGCAGTTCAATTGGGGCGAGTTGCTGACCCGCAGCGCGGCCTCGGTGTGGGAGTTTGTCCTGATCGTTTCCTTTGTCCCGTTCCTGGTGTACTTCATGCTGAGCTGGCACGACCACGTGCGCGCCGCCACCGTAATGCTGTTTCGCCTGGAGAATCGCAACGCAGCCTACATAACGATGGGGCAAATCTCCGGCATGATTCGCAGCTTCGTGGTGGGAAACGTACTGATCGGCCTGTTCATGGCCGCGGTCAGCATGATCAGCTTTGCGATGCTGGATCTGCAGTACCCCTACTTTCTGGGGTTGATCAGCGGCTTTCTCAGCCTGGTGCCTTACCTGGGAGTGTTCCTGGCGGCCATCCCGCCACTGGTGGCCGGACTGGGGCTGCTCAGCGGTACCAAGCTGTTGGCGATTGCCTCGGTCGTGTTGGGGCTGCACGTGTTCGCCATCAATGTCCTCTACCCCAAATTGCTGGGCAAACGACTGCAACTGAATCCCCTGGTGATCACCATCGCGCTGCTGCTCTGGGGATGGATCTGGGGAGGGATGGGCCTGTTGCTGGCCGTGCCCATCACCGGCGCTATGAAAGTCATTTTCGATCACGTGGAATCGCTCCGTCCCTACGGAACGTGGATGGGGGACTAGGACGGACGGCTGTTGGAATTGGCGCCGGCGTTATGTGTCGAGGGTAGCTTCGGGGAATTTCAATTTGGACTTGGCCAATGCCCGCGACAGAAGATTCTCCACTTCGGACTCGTCCACGTTTTTCGCCAGCGCCAGTTCGCTTACTAGAAGATACCGCGCCCGATCCAGCATTTTTTTCTCACGAAAGGAGAGGGGCTTGGTCTGGTGCAACTGAACCAAATTCTTGAGCACAGCGGCCACGTCGGTCAGGTAGCCCGTGCGCATCTTTTCGGAGTTGTCCTTGAAGCGGCACTTCCAGTCGGTATGATTGTCGCACTTGGCTTCGGTGAGAAAGGTGAGGATTTTCTGCACTTCGCCGTTCTTGATCACTCGCCTCAGCCCGACGCTTTCCACGTTGTGGAAGGGAACCATGACCTTCAAGCTGCCGCCATTGATCTTCAGGAGATAGAACTTTTCCACATTCGGCCCCAGCGTACGGCTGCCAATCTGTTCGATCACGCCTACGCCGTGATTGGGGTAAACAACCTTGTCGCCGATGTGGAAAACTGTGTCTCCGTTCATGAAAAGGCACCCGATCCGATGGAAGGCGGCTGGGGGAGATACCTACATAAGTTAAGTATAGGTACCCGGGGGGGCCCGAGTCAACCTCAGTCCTGCGAGTGATCTGATTGAAAAATTGAACGGTTAGAAAGACGTATGCACCGGCTCAGGGGCACATTCTGTAACCCCGGTCCGATGGGGTTTGCGGGGAAGGACCGGAGCCCGGGGTTATAATTTCCAAGACCATGCCAGAACATGTGCGAAAAAAGCTCGAGGCTGAGATCCAGACGCTCGAACACGAGCTCAACCACGAGTTGCCGAAAGAGCTGAAAAAGGCCGTTGCCATGGGCGACTTGACCGAAAACGCCGAGTACCACATGGCCAAGCAGAGGCAGGAATTCGTTCGCGCCCGGCTGGGACAACTGAAAAAACGGGTCGCCGACCTGGCGCTGGTTAATATGAGTAACATTCCCCGGGACAAAGTGGCTTTCGGCTCCACGGTGGTGGTGTTTGACCAGTTCAAGAACGTGGAGATCCAGTACCGGCTGGTAACCAGCGAAGAATCCGACGTGGAAAAAGGACTCATCTCCACCACGTCACCCATCGGGCGTGGCTTGATGGGGAAGCGAGTGGGAGATACGGCGGAAGTGGTGACGCCGGCCGGCAAGCGGGAGATGGAAATCTTGAAGCTCACCACCATCCACGACGAGGCGTCATGACCTGGACCAGCGCCGTCGGGAAGGGCAGCCGCGTCCTGCTGCAAGCCATCGTCAACGGCCTGGCGCTCACGCGCATCTCCCCCAACACGTATACGTTTCTGGGGCTTGTGATCAGCATCATCGCCGCGATCCTGTTCGGGTACGCCTCGGGGGCGAACCAGCCGCGAATGTTTTTCTACGCCGGCCTGGTCGTCATCTTCGCCGGGTTCCTGGACATGGTGGACGGACGCATTGCGCGCGCCACCAACCAGGTTACGCCGTTCGGCGCCTTCTATGATTCGGTGCTCGACCGCTACGGCGATCTGGCGCTGTTTTTTGGCCTGCTGGTTTATTACGCGCGCGCCAACCGCTTCTTCTACGTGGTGCTGGTCGCGGTGGTGATGACCGGGTCGGTCATGGTCAGTTACACGCGAGCGCGGGCGGAATCGCTGATCGGCGAATGCAAGGTCGGCTTCCTGGAGAGGCCCGAGCGCCTGGTGCTGGTGATCATCGGAGCGCTCTTCAATCTGATGGCCCCGGTGCTTTGGGTGATTGCCGTACTCTCCAACATCACCGTGGTGCACCGCATCCTCTACACCTACCAAAAGACCAAGGAAATGAAAGCGACCAGCGTCGACCAGGCCGCCTAGAAAAACATCATCTCGGCCCGCCGCTATTCACAAACAGCCCGGGGCACTACAATAGGCGGCTCGACGAACCTGCGATGAGACTCTTTGTTCTCCTGCTAATTCTTGCACTCGCATTTCCCTCGGCATACAGCCCGGCGCTGGAAAACCCTTCCGGCGCGGCAGAAGCGGCCAAGGGACTGGATGCTCTGGGACGCGACTTCTGGGCGTGGCGGGCCCTGCAGCAGCCCTTTTCCCATGACGACATCCCGCGCATCGAGCGGCCCGTCGAATGGACACCGGACTGGTCACCGGCGACCGTCGCGCGCTGGCGCGAAGAACTGAGAAGGTTCGAGAAACGTCATGGAGCAATCGATCCCTCGCGCTGGACCGTGGCGCAACAGGTGGACTACCGGCTGACGGGTTCGGCCATCGCTCGCGTGCGCTGGGAATTGGACATCCTGCGCTCCTGGCGGCGCAACCCAACCTTTTACGTGCAGCAGACGCTGGGCTTGATTTTTGACCGGATCCTCGAACCGCCGCCCTTTGACCGTAGCCGCAGCCGGGAGATTGTGCTGCGCATGCAAAGCATTCCCCGCACTCTGGATCAAGCCCGGGTCAACCTGGACGAGGCTCGGGCTCCGTTTGCCCGGCTTACGATTGCGGAACTGGCCGATGTTCGCCAGCGCCTGACGGTGTTTGCAAGCGAAATCAAGCCCCGACTCACTCCGGAGAACGCCGCGCAACTGGAACCGGCGGTGGAGGCGGCCATCACGGCCTTGGAGGGCTATCGCGCATGGCTGGTGGAGCGTTTGCCCGGGATGCAGGAAGAAACCGCGGTGGGACGGGGCGCTTACGAGTTTTTCCTGGCCAATGTGGCTCTGGTGCCGTTCACTCCGGAAGAGCTCCTGGCCATGGGCCGGCAGGAGTGGGAGCGCGCCATGGCCTTCGAGGCCTATGAAGAGCGGCGCAACGCCGGGTTGCCCGAACTCGAATTGTTTCCCGACCAGGCGGCGCAAATCGCGGGAGAAGAGAAGGACGAGCATGACATCCGACGGTATCTGGAGGCGAAGGATCTGTTGACGGTGCCCGCGTGGATGGGGCACTACCGCAACCTGCCCATGCCGGCCTACCTGGAACCCCTGGCATTCTTGGGCGTCACCGCGGATCACACGTCGCCTGCCCGTCTGGGTAAGGACGGCGTGAGTTACATCTGGCCTCCCGCGCCGACCCTGGGGTACTTTGGGCTCTCCACGGCGCGCGACCCGCGGCCGATTGTGGTACACGAAGGCGTGCCGGGGCACTTTTTTCAGTTGACGCTCAGTTGGGCTCATCCGAACCCGATCCGCCGCCACTACTACGACTCCGGCGCCAACGAGGGGCTCGGCTTTTACGCCGAAGAGATGATGCTGCAGGCAGGCCTCTTCGACGACCGCCCGCGGACGCGCGAAATCCTATACAACTTCATGCGCCTGCGCGCCTTGCGCGTGGAAGTGGATGTGAAGCTGGCCATGGGTGAGTTCTCCATCGAAGAGGCCGGGGCGTATCTGGAGAAAACCGTGCCCATGGACTCTGCCACGGCGCACGAAGAGGCAGCCTGGTTTGCCGCCGGGCCGGGCCAGGCCATCACCTACCAGATCGGAAAGTTGCAAATCGTGCGTTTTCTGGCCGACGCGCGCCGCGTGCAGGGCAGGATGTTCCGTCTGCGCGACTTCCACGATTTTCTCTGGCTGAACGGCAATGTGCCCATTTCTTTGCAGCGCTGGGAGTACCTGGGGCTGACAGATGAAATGGAGCGGCTGCAGCGGTTCACGGATTCTCACAAACGGCCGGCGGCGGCTGGTCACGCGGGAAAAGACTTGCGAAAACCAGAGGAGAATTGATGACCGGCGGTCCGGTGATGGTGGTTCATGGCGGGGCTTGGGCCATTCCCGACGACGTCCTGGAGGCGCATGAAATGGGCGTGCGCCGTGCGGCATCCGAAGGCTGGCGCGTGCTGCAAGCCGGCGGCTCGGCCGTGGACGCCGTCGAAGCTGCCGTAGTCCTCATGGAGGATGATGAGACCTTTGACGCCGCCCGGGGCAGCTTTCTGACCAGCGAAGGACGGGTGCAGCTCGATGCCTTTCTGATGGATGGCGCCACGCTGCGCGCCGGAGGCGTAGGCTGCGTGGAGCGCCTCCGCAACCCCATCCGCGCGGCACGCAAGGTGCTGGAGGAAAGTCCGCACGTGTATTTCGTCGGTTCCGGCGCGGAACGCTTCGCCGCTGAGCACGGCATTGAACTGTGCGACAACCAAGAATTGGTGATTGAGCGGGAAGTAGTGCGGCTAAAAGCCGCGCAAGCCCTGGCCGCCGACGGCCGCCCGCCTGAACTGTTCGGCCCCTCTGTTTCTCATGATACGGTGGGCGCGGTGGCTTGCGACGCAAGAGGCAACATCGCCGCCGCCACCTCCACCGGCGGCACCCTCAACAAAGCCCCCGGGAGGGTGGGCGATTCTTCACTCATCGGATGCGGCTGCTACGCCGACAACCTGAGCGCCGCCGTTTCCACCACGGGCTGGGGTGAGCCCATCATGAAACTGGTTCTAGGCAAGTGGGCCGTGGACCGCGTGGGCAGCGGTGTGGCGCCCGGGGAGGCGGCACGGCTGGCCATTGACCTGCTTCAGTCCCGCACCGGGGGACACGGTGGAATCATTCTTCTGGACGGACAGGGACGATATGGCATCGCACACAACACGCCGCGCATGGCTTGGGCGGTCCAGGATGGGCACGGAGCGACTTCCGGCACCCGGCAGCCACCCCCTCAGGCTTGATGGTCTGGATTCCCCCTAGAAGCGGGTTTTGCACCCATCCACTTGCTTTCCGGCCTCACCTGATGTACAAACTGCCCACTTCCTGTAGCAATGGCTGGTGCATGCCCTTAATAGGACTGGTAATTGCCGAAAGGTGGAGCAAATGAAACGGGTATTCGCTGCTGTGGTGTGCGTGTGTGTTGTGGGAATTCTGGTTACGGGAGCAGCGGCGCAGTCCGTGGCCACTGCTGACTTGCGGGGAACCGTCTCCGATCCGAACAGCGCCGTGATCAGCGGAGCTACGGTCACGCTGCGGGACGCGGCGCGCAATTTTGAACGACACGTCAACACCGACGCGAGCGGCCAGTTCCTGTTCGTGTTCGTGCCACCGGGCACCTACGAAGTCACGGTCGAAGCACAAGGCTTTGCCCGGCAGGTGAACCAGGGCGTGGTGCTGACCGTAGGACAGGCGGCAGAACTTCCGCTGACCTTGAAAGTCGCGGGCACCACGGAGGTGGTCGAGGTCCTGGCATCCACCGAACTCATCGAAACCCAGCGCACGTCCGGCTCCACCACCATCGCCCAGCAACGCATCGACAACTTGCCCATCAACGGGCGGAACTACATCAATTTCACTCTGACCAACTCCCAGGTTACGCGGGATACCGCGCCCTCCATCGGTGTGGCGCCGACCTCGGGCCTCAACTTCGGTGGGCAGCGAGCGCGCTCCAACCTGGTCAACGTGGACGGCGCCGACGCCGGCGACAACTCCACCAACGGCATTCGCTCCACCGTTTCCCAGGAAGCCGTGCAGGAATTCCAGATCATCACCAACGGCTACGCCGCCGAGTACGGGCGGTCGTCGGGCGGCGTTGTGAACATCATCACGCGCTCCGGGACCAACGACCTTCACGGCAACCTGTTTGGCTACCTCCGCCATCGTTCCATCCAGGCAGACAATGCGTTCACCACCGTAGCCGACCCGGCGTTTACGCGCGTGCAGGCGGGCGCCACCCTGGGCGGGCCCATCAAGAAGGACAAAACCTTTTTCTACTTTTCCTACGAAATCACGCGCCGGCAGGAAACGGGATTCTCCACCATCGGCTCGAACGCCTTCGGGCTGGTGCCGTTTGACGCTTCGGCCTTCTTCGGAGCCCCCCCGGGAACGGTGAACATCCAGGCCACGCCGCAACAGGTGGCCTTCCTGGGCGCAGCCCCGGTGAATGCCGCCACAACAGGCTACGCGGCGCTGGTAGGCCGCTCTTCCGGTGCGGCCGTTAACGGCGTGTGGCCGGCAGCCCTGGGTGGAGCACCCGCCTACGCCTCCACCGGCGTGGCGCTGACCGGTGACTTTGTGCCCATGGCCACTCTGGTGGGCAACTATCCCATCGCCGAAGGCACCACGGTGGTGGCATTGCGACTCGACCATCGCTTCAACGACAACCAGCAAGGGCTCCTGCGCGTCAACGTGAGTCCCAGTTCCTTCACCGGCATCCAGGTGAACGGGCAAAACCAGAACTTCGGCCAGAACGCCTTTTCGCGTACCTCGGCGCAGGATTTCCGCGACGTCAACGTCACCGCGCAGCACACCTGGTTGATGGGCATGAACAAGGTGAACGAGTTTCGCTTCCAGTACGCGCGACGCGGGCTGCTCTATACTTTTTCCCGCCAGGGCGACTCTCCGCCACCGTTGCCGGGCGATTCCGGCACCAACCCCGATGGCGGCCAGGTGGCCATCAACATTCCCGGCTTCGCCTTCTTCGGCCGCGAGCCGTTCTCCTTCGCTGATCGTACTGAGCAGCGCTATCAGTTTGCCGACAATTTTTCCTGGCTGAAAGGCAACCACAACGTGAAGTTCGGCGTGGACCTGAACCACATCCCGGTGGAGGCCGATTTCACCGTCAACTTTGGCGCGCTGTTTAACTTTGGAGACCTCGGCGCCACTTCGCTTTCACCCGCCTTCGCCGGCTTTCCCAGCTTCTCGCCGGTGCAGGCCTACGGTTTGGGCATCCCCACCGTTTTTGTGCAGCAGGTGGGAGATCCGCACTACGCCGAGTCGCTCACCACCCTGGGCCTGTTCCTGCAAGACTCCTGGCGCATCAAGCCCAACTTCACACTGAATATCGGCGTGCGCTACGACGTCGAATTCACGCCCTCGGAAGCAGCGCTGAACTCGATTGCGCAGGCGGGGCAGGACTTCTTGGGCATTACGCAGGGTATTCCGCGCGATACCAATAACATTGCTCCCCGCATCGGCATTGCCTGGGATCCCTGGAACAACGGCAAGACCGTGATTCGCGCCTCTTACGGGCTCTTCTACGATCATCCCCTGATTGGCCTGGGCTTCCTTTCGCAGGTGGCGGACGGCACCCAGGCGCCCGGCGTCGTGCTCTTCGGTGGCGCGCCCTCCGGTGCCTGCAGCCCGTTGAACCTGAACGCCACCAACGCGTTCCAAGGCATCCTGAACACCGGCTGCCTGCCCGGCAACTTCGGTTATCTGCCTCAGCAAATGCGTTTCGATGCCTTTACTGCCAACTCCGTTTTCGTCAACCAGAATTACCTTGCCAACGGAATTCCTCTGTTGTTGCAGCCTTTCGGCTTCCCCATCGCCAGCAACTTTGAGTTCGCCTATTCGCAGCAGGCTAACCTGGCCATCGAACGCGACTTGGGCCGCAACTTTTCCCTGAGCCTGGCCTACAACTTCAACGGCGGCCGTCATCTGAACCGCTCCATCAACACCAACCCGGTGGATTCAGAGGCGCTGATTGTGAACTGGGAGCGAGCGGTAGCGGCAGGCGCCGTCCCTCCGACTGCCAATCCCTTGACCATTGCCACTTGCGGCGTCGGTCCGCTGGGTCCATTCGTGCCCCCGTCGCTGGTCAGCTTCTTCCGGCCCTCGGGCATCAACCCGTCCCTCACCGGCATCTTCGCACCCTGCCTGCCCGTGGCCGCCTTGATGGGATTCGACCTGACGGGCACCATCCCCTTCAGCGACATGTCGGCGAACCAATCCAACGGCAGCTCGGTCTATCACGGCCTGACGGCCAACCTGAAGAAGCGCTTCAGCAACAAGTACGAGTTTCTGGCGTCCTACACCTGGTCGCACACCATTGACGACTCCACGGACCTGCAGTCGCTCCTGGCGCCGCAGAACAACCGGCGCCCTGACCTGGAGTGCTCCAACTCCAGTTTCGACCAGCGTCACCGTTTCGTTCTAAGCGGCGTGTACCAGAGCGCGCGCCTCTCCGGTTCGGGCTTCTGGAGCAAGTTTTTCAGCGACTGGACGGTGGCGCCCATCGTGGAAATCGGTTCCGGGCGGCCGTTCCTGATCCTGGTGGGCAGCGACCGCAACTTCGACTTCGGCTCCAACACCGACCGACCGTTGCAGGTCTCCACCGGCACCACCAACTTTTGCGGCGATGCCGCGGCGCCCTCTGTGTTCTCTTCCGCCGGGGCGTTCATTCCCGCCTGCTTCATTGACGGAGTGTTCGACGGCATCGTCAGCAACCCGCTCACCGGCGACACCGGCCGCAACGCCGGCATCCGGCCCACCACCATATTCACGGATATCCGGCTGGCCCGCCGGCTCCACCTGACGGAACGAGTGAAGATGGATATGGTCGCCGACATGTTCAACATCATCAACCGCTTTAACGTGGCAGACGTCAACGTGCTGTTTTCCCAGGCGGGCACGCCCACTTCAGCGTATGACGCACGCCAGTTCCAGTTTGCCCTGAAGCTTTCCTGGTGACGCAGCTTTATCGGCCCCGGCCCCGGCACAACGCCGGGGCCTTTTCTTTCGCCGGACGGACTCGATGAAGAGTGCCAAACGCCAATCCCGCAGCCGCAAGCCCGCCATGCGCGCCGATGCCACAGAATGCGTGCATGCCGGCGAGGAACGCCACGGGCAGAAAGCTCCCATTACCACCGAAATCGCGCAGACCTCGGTGTTCGTCTTGCCCGATACCCGGGAACTCCGGCGTTACGTTCAGGGCAAGTCCGACGCCTATCTCTACACGCGCTACGCCAACCCCACCATCGCCGCGGCGGAGCGCAAGCTGGCGGCGCTCGAAGGCGGCCCGCAGTGCGTCATCACGGCCAGCGGCATGGCGGCGGTGATGACCACGGCGCTCACCGTCTGCCGCGCCGGCGACGAGATCGTCTCCATGCTCGACATTTACGGCGGCACGCTCAAGCTGTTTGAAAGCTTGCTGGGACGCTTCGGCGTGCGCACCCGCCTGGTACCGTTCCGCGACCTGCAGCGCATCGAACGTTTCTTCTCGCGCCGCACGCGCCTGCTTTTTCTCGAAACTCCCACCAATCCCACGCTGCGTTGCGTGGATCTGGAGCACCTCTGTGCTGTGGGTCGCCGCCGGGGCGCCTGCGTGGTGGTGGACAACACCTTTGCCACACCCATCCTGCAGAAACCTCTGGCGCTGGGCGCCGACCTGGTGCTGCACTCCGCCACCAAGTACCTGGGCGGGCATAGCGACGTTACCGCCGGGGCCGTGGTGGGGTCCCGCCGATGGCTGGAGCCGGCCCGCCAGGCCATGCTGCTCTCCGGAGGCTCGCTCGACCCCGGTGCCGCCTACCTCCTGTTGCGCGGGCTGAAAACGCTTTCCTTGCGTGTGGAGCGTTCTTGCCAGAGCGCCGCGCGCATCGCCGAGGCGCTTGGCCGCCACAATAAAGTACGGCGCGTTTTCTTCCCCGGTCTCCCCGGACACGACGGCCACCAGGCCGCCTGCCGCCAGATGCGGGACTTTGGCATGATGGTGGCCTTTGAGATCCGGGGCGGCGGCCCGGCAGCCGAACGCTTCATCAATGGTCTCCGGCTCTGGTATCTCGCTGCCAGCCTGGGCGGTGTGGAGTCCACCGTCTCCTACCCCGTGCTGGCCTCGCACGTGGGTTTTTCGCGTGCCCGCCTTAAGCTGATGGACGTTTCCCCGGCCACGGTGCGCCTCTCGGTGGGGATCGAGGACGCCGCCGACCTCATCGCTGACCTCACCCAGGCGCTGGCTGGAGCCTGACCTCTCCGCGGGGGTATCTTCCGGGAGTACATGGCCCTGCGCCGCGTTGACCCATCGGAAAGCGGCATAGTAGGATTTGGCATTCGGGCCCACAGTGGGCCGCAAAACTCTTCGCGACAATCGCATTCGGGATATGCGCATTCCTAAATCGTATTCAGCAATGTCGATTCTGGCGGCCCTGGTCCTGGTAACTTCCGCCTGCGAAACCGCCGGGCGCCGCGCCGCCACCGCGCCTCCCGCTCGTGCCAACGCCCCCTCCCTCGCCTCCGAGCCTGCACCCGCCGCAGCCCCCGCGCCCAGGCTTCAGGCGCCCAGGCTTCAGGAGGCTCCACAGGTGCCCCGCGTGGACCCGGTCGTGGCCCTGTTGGAGCGCGTGCGCCGGGAATACGAAGCCGGGCAGACCAACTACGCTGCCGGCCACATGGAAGCCGCCCGCAAGAACTTTGACCGCGCCTTTGACCTGCTGCTCAGCGCCCCCGCAGGTGTGCGCTCCGACCCGCGCTTGCAGCAGGAATTCGACCGCATCGTTCAGTCCGTCCATGACCTGGAGGTTGCTGCCCTGAAGGAAGGCGACGGCTTCACCGAGCAGGAAGCCGAGCCCGCGCCCATCGACGAGGCCAACGCCGTCACCTTCCCCGTGGACCCCAGTCTGCGCGCCCGCGCCGAGGCCGGACTGGGCAACGTTCCTTCCGACATTCCCCTGGTCATCAACGACGTGGTCGCCAGCTACATCAGCTACTTCACCACCACCGCCCGCGGTCGCGGCACGCTGGAACGCGCCTGGGCGCGCGCCGGCCGCTACCAGGAGATGATCGCGCGCATCCTGCGCGAAGAAGGCGTGCCTCAGGACCTCATCTATCTGGCGCAGGCCGAATCAGGCTTTCATCCTCTGGCACTTTCCCGCGCGGGCGCGCGCGGCATGTGGCAGTTCATGGCCAGCCGGGCTTCGGAGTATGGTTTGCAGCGCAATTGGTGGCTGGATGAGCGCCAGGATCCGGAGAAGGCCACCCGCGCCGCCGCCCGCCACCTGCGCGACCTCTACCATCAGTTCGGCGACTGGCACCTAGCGCTGGCCGCCTACAATTCCGGACCCGGTAACGTGCAAAAAGGCGTGCAGCGCACCGGCTACGCCGACTTCTGGGAGCTCTACAAGCGCAGCGTCCTGCCCCGGGAAACCAAGAACTACGTTCCCATCATTCTGGCGGTCGCCATCATCGCCAAGAACCCGGAACAATACGGTCTTACGCCCATGCAGCCGGAACCACCCCTGGAAGTGGATCGCGTCATCGTGGACTATGCTCTCGACCTGCGGCTCGCCGCCGAGGCAGTGGACGTCTCCGGAAGCCTGTTGCAGGACCTCAACCCCAGCCTGTTGCGCCTGACCACGCCTTCCCAGGGAGAATTCGAGCTCCGGCTGCCCGCCGGAACGCGTGAAACTTTCCTGAGCGCCATGGCAGCCGTGCCCAAAGAC
>CAYRII010000036.1:0-15548 GCA_964424245.1 uncultured Terriglobales bacterium
CGCTGATTGGTCGCGGCGGCTTCTCCCCAGGCAGCTAGTCGCCTCGGGATCCCGGTTTCAGCAGTTCCTCGCCGTACAGCGCCCCTTCGGGCGAGTCCTCGTGCTTGAAATAGACAAAAACATCGCGCCCTGCGGCCAGGTGCGCTGCCACCTTCTTCTGCAGGGTCCTGCGCTCTTCCGGCGAATAGTCGTCCTTGCGCATGCGGTAGTACACGAAGTCCGCGGTGGTCATGTCGGGAGCGGTTAGCTTCTCGCTCTCAGCGGCGCACAGGGCGGCGCCGGCCTCGCGGAGCAGGTCATACACCTCGCCGGCAAACCAGGATTCGTGGCGGAACTCGAAAGTGGCGCGCACGGCCCGCGGCAGCGTCTTCAGGAACTCGGCCAGCAGCGCGTCATCGCGCTTCAGGAACGGCGGAAGCTGAAACAGCAACCCGCCCAGCCGGCCCGCCTCAACCATGGGCTGCAGCGAGCCCAAGAAGCTGCGCGTGAATTCGGCGGCCTCGCGCAGGCGTTTGACGTGGGTGATGTTCTGGTGCGCTTTGATGGTAAAGCGAAACTCGGGCGGCGTGGCCGCCACCCAGTTTTCCTGCATCTTGGCGGTGGCGAACCGCCGGAACGTGACGTTCACTTCCACCGAGTTCAGCCGCGTGGCGTAGTGTCCCAGAAACTTGGCCGCCGGCAGTTTGGCGGGATAGAAGTCGGGCTTCCACGCGGGATAGGCCCATCCGGAAGTTCCGGCGTAGAGAGTGGCCATGAGAATTGCGCCGGCACCGGCGCCGCGGTGCGATTATATCGCCCCCCGCTCTCCAATGCAGCGCGGCGCCAGTGGGGAAATTGTCGCCACGGCTCACGATACAATCCTCTGGTGACCTTCTGGCACGACGTTCGCACCACCCTCGAGATGATCAAGTGGGAGCATTCTATCTTTGCGCTCCCCTTCGCTCTCTGTGGAGCGATGTTGGCGGCCGGTGGATGGCCCACGGCTTGGCAACTGGGCTGGATTGTGGTGGCCATGGTTGCCGCCCGCTCCGCCGCCATGGCCTTCAACCGCCTCGCCGATGCCGACCTGGATGCCGCCAACCCCCGCACTCGCAGCCGCGCCCTGCCCGCCGGCCAGCTCTCGCGGCCCTTCGTGGTGGCCTTTGTGGTGTTTTCGTCGGTGCTGCTGGTGGTGGCGGCGGCCCAACTCAACCGCCTGGCCCTTTACCTTTCTCCCGTAGTGCTGGCTGTGGTGCTGCTGTATTCCTACACCAAGCGTTTCACCCGCTGGTCGCATCTGGTTCTCGGTTTCGCTCTGGGCATGGCGCCGGCCGCCGCCTGGATCGCTGTGCGCGCTTCCTTCGACCCCCGCATCCTGCTTCTCACCGCCGCCGTCACCCTCTGGGTGGCCGGTTTCGACATCCTTTACAGCTGCCAGGACTACGACTTCGATCAGCGTGCCGGACTGCACTCCATCCCTCGCGCCTACGGTATCCCGAGCGCTTTGTGGATTGCCCGTCTGCTGCACGGCCTCATGTTGCTGCTGCTTGGGGCTTTCGTTTGGAGCTTTGGGCTGGGTGGGGTGGCCATGGCAGGAGTGGGGGCGGTGGCTCTCCTTCTTCTCTATGAGCACTCCCTGGTCTCCCCCAGCGACCTCAGCCGCCTCAACGCCGCGTTTTTCACCATGAACGGCATTATCTCCATCGTTTTCTTCGCCTTCCTGGCGGGCGACCTGCTCGTCCGGCGCTGACAGCCGGCCTGCCAGATCCTCCTCGACCTTGAATCCACAAAAACTTGTGCATTTCGCTTGCGTTTGCCCCTATAATTCTGGCGAGTTTGGGCAAGTGAAGCACCGTTCTAAACCAGATACGAAGCGCCCCGCGCCGCCAGAGGCTGCGGGGCGTTTCTGCTTTGCGCGTTAGGACCGCTTTCCGGAACCCAGATTGATTGCCACCAGCAAAGGAGCAAGCGCACCAACATGAGGGAAAAAGGAACCGTGAAGTGGTTCAACGCCACCAAGGGGTACGGGTTTATCCAGAGGGAATCGGGCGGCGACGTGTTCGTTCACTACTCCGCCATCCAGTCAGACGGCTACCGCTCCCTGAACGAGGGCGATAGCGTGGAGTTCGAGGTCCAGCAGGGCCCCAAAGGCCTGCAAGCCGCCAATGTAGTGCGTTTGTAGTTCACAGCCGGGCACGGCTTTTGGGATAGCGCGTTTCCAGCCGGTGGGCGAGCGTCTAGCCGTCCACCAGTTTGCGTGCAGTGAGCCGTAAGATGTGCCAGCGGTACGAGATTCGCAGGAACCCCCGAAGCGCTTTCTGGGGTGTCTCTAGAGCTTCGCTCTTGCCTTCGCTTGGCGTTGTTCTTTTGCTCTCCTCTTTAGCTGGCACCGGCGATCTCCTGGCTCAAACCATGGAACCATTAGCGGCTGCCAGCGAGGAGAGCTATTTCGTCGCCTATCGCGCTCCTTCGCACATCAGCTACAGCAGCCCGGATGTCTTCCACGATGTGGCGGACCAGTTACAGAATCACCTGGTCTCGAAGCAGGTCATGCTGCGTGCCGACCCAGAGCGCAATCCCTTCCACACCTCCGAGTTGTTTTCGACCGAGAGTCTTCTCAAGCTGGCCAAGGAAGCGGGCGCTTCGCACCTGCTTTACCTGACGGTGGAACGCCCCACGTCGAAGTGGATCAAGCTAACCCTGCAGTGCTTTGACAGCTCCGGGAAGTTGCTGTGGGAGGAGATGACACAGAATGGTGGCGGCTTTTCCGGAAAGGGCGGCGTTCGCAAAGCCCTGGAACAAATGAAACAGAAGCTCGACGCCAGGCTGGGCGGCCCCGGTTTGCCGGTTGCGAAGCCAGTTTCGCCGGCGGTCCCGGAGGTTCAGCCCGATCCATCCCGGCCACAGGCCGGCTTGTAACTTCTTCTCAGGCGGGAAAGGCACACGTATGGTCCGCTCTCGGGCATGCATTTTGGCGCTCTTGGCCTTGCTGAATGCGAATCTTTGCGCGTCACTGCAACAGGAGCCATCCAACCCGCCACCCTCCCGGGACGAGGCGCCGGCTCCCGAGCCTCCCCCGCGTTCCGAACAGCCCGCGCCCTCCCAACCAGTGGATCCCGCGCCGGATGTTCCCCGCAGGGTTGTGCTGAGGAACGGTGCGGAAGTGAAGCTCAAGTTTGCGCAGAACCTTAGCTCCAAGAGCGCCGTGATTGGCGACCCCGTGGAGCTGATGCTGGATGAAGACCTGAAAGTGGAGGACGATCTCGTCTGCCGCAAAGGAGCCCGGGTACTCGGTTTCGTCACCTTGGGGAAGGAATCGGAAAAAAAGCGGGCCAGCGCGCAGCAGTTGGCGATTCGGGTGGAGTACCTCAAGGTGGGACAAGCGCGCGTCAGGCTGCGTGGGGAAAAAGGGGCCAAGGGAGAGACTAAGAAGGGCATGGCCGTGGGAATGACCGTGGCCTTTGGTCTCAGTGGGCTTCTTTTCGCCCTCTCGCAGAAAAAGTTTTTTATCCCGGAGGGCACACCGGTTGCCGCCTTCGTGGATGAAGACGTCGAACTCGATGTGCTGCCGCCGGTGCAGGCCCCGCCGCCACAGCCGGTGCAGCCCGAATCCGAGGCCTCGACCCAACAGAAGCCCGGCCCCTGATCCGGCACCGGCCTGTTGCCGCATTCCATCGGCTGCAAAGAGTTCAAACGGTCCGTTCTCGACGTCGCCCAGGCCCCTCTTTCCCGGCTGACCCTCCGCGAGCCGTGCGGTATCATTCCTTCAGCATGGATCATGCCTTTCAGACAGACGACTCGCGGCTCATCCCCATAGCCGAAAAGGTTCAGTCTGGCGAACGTCTCACGGCCGAGGACGCCCTGGCTCTGTATCGTTCCGCAGACGTGCTCGCCCTCGGCTGGATGGCCAACCAGGTGCGCGAGCGCCTGCACGGCAACCTGGCCTACTTCAACGTCAACCGCCACATCAATCCCACCAACGTTTGCGTGGCGGCCTGCCGCCTGTGCGCCTTCGGCCGCAAGAAGGATTCACCCGGTTCGTACACCATGGCGCTCGAGGAAGCCTTCGAGACCGCCGCCTCGGGCTACACCGAAGCCATCACCGAGTTCCACATCGTCGGCGGACTGCATCCCGATCTGCCCTTCCAGTATTTTCTCGACCTGGTCGCCGGGCTCAAGCAGCGCTTTCCCCAGGTTCATCTGAAGGCCTTCACCATGGTGGAGGTGGCCTACCTGGCCCGGCGCGCCAAGCTCTCCATTCGCGAAACTCTGGAGCAGCTCAAGGCCGCGGGGGTGGATTCGCTTCCCGGCGGCGGCGCGGAAATCTTTGCCGATCGCGTGCGGCGCATCATCTGCGACCACAAGATCGATGGCGACCAGTGGCTGGAGACGGCGCGCACAGCGCACCAGATCGGCCTGCATTCCAACGCCACCATGCTCTACGGGCACGTGGAAAACGACGAGGACCGCGTCGATCACCTGCTCAAGCTGCGTGCCTTGCAGGACGAAACCCGCGGCTTCCAAACCTACATCCCTCTGGCCTTCCATCCGGAGAACACGCCGCTGCACCATCTGCCCAAGACCACCGGTCTTGCCGATATCAAGAACATCGCCATCGGCCGCCTGGTGCTCGACAACTTCCCCCACGTCAAGTCCTACTGGCAGATGGTCACGCCGCGCATCGCGCAAATCGCCCTGCGCTTTGGCGCCGACGATATTGACGGCACCGTGATCGAGGAGAAGATTTACCACGATGCCGGCGCCACCACCCCCCAGGGCCTGCGCCGCCAGGAGCTGATTCGCCTTATTCGCGAGGCCGGGCGCGAGCCCTTCGAGCGCGACACCCTCTACCGCCCCGTCACTCGCACCGAGACCTCCTTCACCGTGGCCGTCTAGCGGCTGTTTGCCCGCGTCCCCCTTCCACGCGCGTCTGCAAATTGCAAGCAAAATCTTCTCCGCGTAAAAAATTTTGTTCTTCGATTCTTGCCCTTCCTCCAAAGCCGGGGTGTACTATCTGCCTAGCGAACGTGGGTGCGGTCGAACTTCCAGCTCTCTCCGAGGCCCCATGAACGTACACATCAGCTACGAAGCCGCCAAGACCCCCGACGTAGAGAAACAATTCCGGCAACATATCGAAAAACTGGGCCGCCGGTTGAAGGTCTTTCGTCCGAACCTTGTGCACCTGCACGCCAGTGTCGAACCCAACTCCGGCCGCGCCAGCATTAACGTGTCGCTGAACCTGCGCCTGCCTTCCGGCCAGTTGGCCGCGGCGGAGTCCGCCGCCACCGCCGTATCCGCAGCGCGCAGGGCCTTTGCCGACCTCCTGACCCAGCTCAAGAAACACAAGGAGCTGCTGCGCAGCGCGCACAAGTGGCGCCGCCGTGGTGCCGGACGCCGCAGCGCCTCGCCGGCACGCGTGCCCTTCGAGGCCACCCTGGCCGCCCTTCCTCCCGCCGAAATCACGCAGGCGGACATCCGTGACTACGTGGACGGCAATCTGGAGCGCCTGCAACGCTTCGTGGAGCGCGAGCTTCGCTACCGCCAGGCCATCGGCGCCGTGCCTCCCGGCCGCGTCGCGCGCGACGAAGTGATCGATGAGGCCATCGCCCGCGCCCTCGACGACCGTCATCGCCGGCCCCAGCCGCTCACGCTTGAGCGTTGGCTTTACCGCCTCTCCATCCGCGCCTTAGACGAGATCGTGTCGCGCAACCGCGGGCCGCGCCAGGCCGTGCCTTTGGAGCGTTCCGCTCGCAAGCAGAACGTCCGCGCCAGCGACGAGCCCGAATTGCAATTTCATCAGCCCGACGAGATGCTCCTCCAGGAAGACGTCATCCCCGACCGCCGCGTCTGGACCCCGGAGGACATCGCGTCGTCCGATGAAATTCTGCACATGGTGGAGTCGGCGCTGGTGCGCGCGCCGCGCCTGGATCGCGAGGCTTTTGTTCTCTTCGCCATTGAGGGATTCTCCGTCGAGGAGATCGCCGCCACCACCGATCGCCCGCCGGAAGAGGTGCGCGGTTCCGTCGCCGCGGCGCGCGAGTTCCTGCAAAAGGCGCTGCCCGTCTCCCGCGCGCTGCGCGAGAAACTGCTGCAACACTCCCGCATCGCCTGACGGGAATCGCGGGAGTCCGCAACAACCGCCCTGCATCTCAGGGATGGGCAAATTCGAGACTGCTTTTCCGGAGGCTCCGATGAAATTCACCCGCAGGAATTTTTTGGCCGCAACCGCCCTCACTTCGGCTTCCACCGCCTTGGGCCTGGATGCCGCGCCGCAGCAGGCGGCGCCAGGCGCCTCCGAGGAAGCAAAACGCCCCGTCATCATTTGCAAGACCACCGGCAATCAGGCCATGGACGGCGCCTATCAGCTGCTTAAGCGCGGCTACGACACGCTCGATGCCGCGCTCTTCGTCTGCCGCGCCCAGGAAGACGACCCTGCGGACGACAGCGTGGGCCTGGGCGGCCTGCCCAACGAAGAGGGAATGGTCGAGCTCGACGCCTGTTGCATGCACGGCCCCACGCGCCGCGCCGGCGCTGCTGCCTCGGTGCGCGGCATCAAGAACGTTTCCGCGCTGGCCAAACTGGTGATGGAGCGCACCGACCACCTCCTGCTGGTGGGCGAAGGCGCGCAGCGCTTTGCCCGCGCTCACGGCATGGAGCCGGAAGACCTGCTCACCGAGCGTTCGCGCAAGACCTGGCTGCTGTGGAAGGAGAACCACTCCAACCAGGACTCCTGGGGACGCGGCCTCGCCGACCCCAACTGGAAGCCGCCCGTCACAGTCCCGTCCGCGCAGGCCCTGCAGGAGAGGATCGTGAACCTGGAGGAAGCCGCCGCGCGGCTCGGCATCGAGGCCGAATACCGCCGCCAGGCCATCGAGCATGTGCTCTTTCCGCCCACCGGCACCATCCATGTTTCCGTGGTCAACGAAAAAGGGGAAATGAGTGCCGCCACCACCACCAGCGGCCTGGCGTGGAAGATTCCCGGCCGCGTGGGCGATTCGCCCATCATCGGCGCCGGCTGCTGGACCGATCAGGACGTGGGCTCCGCAGGCGCCACTGGCCGCGGCGAGGAGTGCATCAAGATCTGCGGCGCGCACACTATCGTGGAAAACATGCGCCGCGGCATGAGCCCCAAAGAAGCCGGCCTCGACGCCCTGCGCCGCATCGCCCGCAACTTTTCCAATGACATGACCCGCCTGCACTTCGTCGAAATGGTCTTCTACATCCTGCGCAAGGATGGCGCCTACGCCGGCGTCAGCATGTGGAACCAGTCGTCCAGCGGCAAGCCCCTCCGCTTTGCGGTGCACGACGGCACGCGGCGCATCGAGGATTGTGTGGCGCTCTTCGAGGGCAGGCCCATCGAGTGGCCCGCTTCAGAATGGAAGGACGCCGGATAGGTCTGGGCGGTAGGGTTGGCATCCGAGACTCTTGGGATCCGAGTCCTTCGCGAAAGCCTTCGTGCCCTTCGTGGTCTGCTCTTGTTACGGGCGGCTGGGAAAAAACGGAGAACCAGCTAGAAGAACCTCACCTTCACGTCCGGGTCCTTCTCCAGGTGGATGGAATCCACAAAGCGCACCGTGCCCGTCTCCAGCGTCATGATGAGCGATGACGTTCTCGTGCCTTCTCCGAAAAAGCGCACGCCCTTCAGCAGCGATCCCTCGGTCACGCCCGTGGCAGCGAAGATGATCTCCCGGCCCGGCGCCAGGTCTTCCGTGCGGTAGATTTTTTTCTTGTCCGTAATCCCCATCTTGGCGATGCGCTCTTCCAGTTCGGGCGTGTCGATCACCAGCCGCGCCAGGATTTCGCCGTTCAGGCAGCGCATGGCCGCGGCCGTAATCACGCCCTCGGGCGCTCCGCCCGTCCCCATCACCGCGTGCACGCCGGTGCCGATTACGGCGGCGGCGATGCCCGCCGAAAGATCGCCGTCGCCAATCAGCTTGATGCGTGCTCCCGCCTCGCGGATATCGTTGATCAGCTTTTCGTGCCGCGGCCGGTCCAGCACAATCACCACCAGGTCCTCGATGTCGCGATCCAGGTGCTTGGCGATGGCTTCCAGGTTGTCCTTCACCGGCGCGTCCAGCTCCACCGCGCCTTTGCACGAGGGACCCACCACCAGTTTTTCCATGTAGCAGTCGGGCGCGTGCAAAAGCCCGCCGCGCTCCGAGGCCGCCAGCACGGCGATGGCGTTGGGCGCGCCCGTGGCGCACAGGTTCGTGCCCTCGAGCGGGTCCACCGCAATGTCCACTTCCGGGAACTCCACGCCGGCGAGCGCTTTGGCGCCCACCTGCTCGCCGATGTAGAGCATGGGAGCCTCGTCGCGCTCGCCCTCGCCGATCACAATCGTGCCCCGCATGGGCACCGTGTCCATGGTGCTGCGCATGGCTTCCACCGCCACGTGGTCGGCGTGCTTGCGGTCGCCCTGGCCCATGGTCTTGGCCGCGGCGATGGCCGCATCCTCCACCACGCGCACAAACTCCAGCGCCAGCTCAAACTCCAGGTGTTTGGTAAATGTGTTGTTCGTTTGCGCTTCTGTCCGCGTTGCCATTCTGCCTCCCCGCTAATACGCGTCGATTCCGGTTATGTGCGATCCGATGATCAGGGTATGAATGTCGTGCGTCCCTTCGTAGGTCTTCACCGACTCCAGGTTCATCATGTGCCGCATGATGGGGTAGTCGTCGGCGATCCCGTTTGCCCCCAGGATGTCGCGCGCCATCCGCGCGCACTCCAGCGCCATCCACACATTGTTCTTCTTGGCCATGGAGATGTGCTGGTGTCCCACGCGCCCCGCGTCTTTCAGCCGGCCCACCTGCAGCGCCAGCAACTGCGCCTTGGTGATTTCCGTCACCATCCACACCAGTTTGTCCTGCACCAGTTGGCGCGAGGCGATAGGCAGATCGTGGAACTGCTTGCGCAACAGCGAATATTGCAGCGCGGTGTCGTAGCAGGACATCGCCGCCCCAATGCCGCCCCAGGCAATGCCGTAGCGCGCCTGGTTCAGGCACATCAGCGGCGACTTCAGCCCGCCTGACTTGGGCAGCAGATTCGTCGCCGGCACGCGCACATCCTGCAGCGACAACCCCGAAGTCACCGACGCTCTCAGCGACCACTTGCCATGCACGTCATCGGCCTTGAACCCCGGCCGGTCCGTCTCCACGATGAATCCGCGGATGCGATCCTCTTCGTCCGCCACCTTGGCCCAGATGATGGCCAGATCGGCGATCGTCCCTGAGGTAATCCACATTTTCTCCCCGTTCAGGACGTAGTCTTTCCCATCTTTCTGCGCCCGCGTGAGCATGCCGCCGGGATTCGATCCAAATTGCGGCTCGGTCAGCCCGAAGCATCCCAGCTTCTCGCCCTTCTGCATCGCCGGCAGCCATTTGTCCTTTTGCTCGTCGCTGCCGAATTCGTAGATGGGATACATGCACAGCGCCGACTGCACGCTCACAAACGAGCGCACCCCGCTGTCGCCGCGCTCCAGCTCCTGCATCACCAGGCCGTATTCCACGTTCGACATTCCGGCGCAGCCGTAGCCTTTCAAACTCGCTCCGTAAAATCCCAGATCGCCCATGGGCCGCACCAGCTCTTTGGGAAAGCGCCCATCGCGGTTGCATTGCTCGATGATGGGAACCAGGTTCTCTTCGATGAACTTCCGTGTGGTGTCGCGCACCAGGCGTTCGTCGTCGCTCAAAAGCGAGTCCAGTTCGATAAAGTCCACGCCCTTGAATTTCATGGCCATGATGGTGTCTCGATGCTTTCTTGAAAGGTATGGTGCACGCGGCACGGGCGCCGGCGGGCCGTGTTTTGAAACACTCCACGGTATCAGGGCGGGGAATCGAGCGTCAATCCGGGCGCGCGCAGCGTTCCGTGCCTCTGCAGACAGTTTCGGCGTGCATCATTTAGAATAGATTGGCTGCACGGGTTTTGCGTTTCGCGCGGCCTTCGCCTTGCGCCGGCAGCCATCAAGGTGCGTCACCAGGGGCAGCTCCTTTGCTGGATTCCACGGTAGCCTCGGTTGAAACGTGGATCGTGCGTGTTCTCATGGCGGCGGTCCTGCTCGCCCTGTTGTATCTGTTCTTCGGCAAAGGCGAGTGGTTTGACCAGGAGGACTAGCTCACCCCGGCGAAGGGGCAGCCGGGCCGCATTCGCCCCACATCAGTTTCAGGAGAGGATTCAGAATGGCGCAAGCCAAGATTGCCAAGACCGCCGACCGCAAAAGGGTCATGGATACCACCAAGAGCACCGACTGCCCCAAGTGCGGCAAGCCCACGCGCATCGTCAAGCGCGTCAAAGACCGCGAGCGCGGCACTCCCGGCGGCATGTTTATTTCCTGTTCCGCGTGCGAGTTCTACGAAAAACTCTGACGCTGCACGGCCTCAGCTAACTTCTCTTTGAGTTGCGATGGATTCCCGGCGCGGATCAGTGTCTTCTCTGCGCCAGCCCGGAGGCAATCTCTTGCAGGATTTCCCGGGCCGCTAGGTTGGGATCGGCGGCTTCGAGAATCGGTCTCCCCACCACCACGTGGCTCGCGCCCGCCGCCACGGCTTCTGCCGGTGTCGCTACTCGCCCCTGGTCGCCGGCCGCGCTGCCCGCCGGCCGGACTCCGGGCGTCACAATCACCATCCCCGGGCCCAGTTCCCGCCGCAGCTCCGCGATCTCCAGCGGCGACGCCACCACGCCTCCGCATCCCGCCGCGCGCGCCAGCCGTGCCAGGCGCAGCACTTGTTTCTGCGCGTCTCCCGCCACCCCGGTTTCCCGCAGGTCGGCGTCCCGCAGGCTGGTGAGCACGGTCACCGCCAGAAGCAACGGAGGCTTCGCCATGCCGCGCGCAGCTTCCACTGCAGCTTCCAGCATTCCCCGGCCGCCCGCCGCGTGCAGCGTAAGCATGCTCACACCCAGCCCTGCGGCCGAGCGCACTGCTCCCGCCACGGTGTTGGGGATGTCGTGAAACTTCAGGTCGAGAAACACCCTGCGCCCGGAGTTCACTAGCTCGCGCACCAGGTCCGGCCCTTCGGCCGTAAACAGCTCTTTGCCCACCTTGTAGGTGGTGGCCGCCTCGCCCACCGCCGCCACCACCCGGCGCGCTTCGGCGGCGCTGGGCACATCCAAAGCCACGATCAACCGCTCGGCGGGCGCAAGCTCATCCACGCGCACTTCTGCGCTGCGGCGCGGGTTGGGGCCGTCCGTCATCCTCGCTCAGTTTATCGTAGGCTTCGCTAATCCAGGCCCGGCAGGTTATGGGCCATCGCAAACGTATCCGGTTCTTCAACGATGTCCAGGCGGACCCTCGCCACACCCCGGTCCCGGAAGCCCAGCAACTGGGCCACGCCATAGGAGAGATCGATGATCCGCTTTCCGTAATACGGCCCGCGGTCGTTCACGCGCACCACCAACCACTTGCCGTTCCGTACGTTGGTCACCCGGACCCAGGTTCCCAGCGGGAGGTTCCGGTGCGCGGCTGTGAATTCGAACATGTTATACGGCTCACCGCTGGCCGTAGTTTTGCCATGAAAGGGCTTGCCGTACCACGAAGCTGTACCTGTTTGATAGGGTCTGATGGGTAAATCCTTGGCGTTTTGGCCGTTTGGAACGGGTGCTGCTCCCAGCGTAGCCGCGAATACTACTGTGGCCGCAATACTGGCCAGTACTCGTCTCATTCAACCTCCTCGACAATTCAGGAAGATATTGGGTTCCTCCTCACCCCACAGATTCCTCGCTATCCTATGGAAAATCATAGGAAAAGTCAAGCTTTCCAGCTTGTTGGTGTCCTCACGTTCGATCCGCCGCTAGTTCTTCCTGTCACTCCGATTTTTCCCGCCTGCAAAATTTTTCGCTTGCGCTCCACGGGCATTCCGCTAGAGTGCGCAGCGTATGGCCAATTCTCCCCCGGTCGTGTTGACGATTGCCGGCTTCGACCCCTCCTCCGGCGCCGGCGTCACGGCCGATATCAAGACCCTCGCCGCCCACGGCTGTTTTGCCGTCACCTGCATCACCGCTCTCACCGTGCAATCCACCACGGGCGTAAGGCGCGTAGAGCCGGTCTCCGCCCGTCTGGTCGAAGAAGTGCTCCGCGAGCTTGCCGCAGATTTCCCGCTGGCCGCGGTCAAAATCGGAATGCTGGCCAACGCCGCGCTGGTCGAGGCCGTCGCCGCTTTCCTCGAGTCGGCCAACCCTCCCTATGTGGTCCTCGATCCCATCCTGCGCTCCACTTCCGGAGCGGAGTTGCTCGACCGCCAGGGCATCGAGTTGCTCAAGAAGCGCCTGCTCTCCCGGGCCACTGTCATCACGCCCAACACCGCGGAAGCCGCGGCGCTCACCGGCCTGCCGGTTACCAACCGCGAGCAGATGCAAGCCGCCTCCTCGGCGCTTTTGGATCTGGGCGCCCACGCCGTGGTCATTACTGGTGGGGAGTTGGAGAAGGCCATAGACGTCCTCAGCCTCTCCGTTGCCGGCGGCCCGCCCATCCAAACCGACTTCACCTCCGACCACCTGCGCTCCTCGGCCACCCACGGCACCGGATGCGCCTTTGCCTCCGCCATCGCCGCCAACCTGGCCCTGGGCAAGCAGCTCAAAGACGCCGTGGTGCTCGCCAAGGCTTACGTCACCAAGGCCATCGCTCGCGCCTATCCTCTGGGCAAGGGCACCGGCCCCATCAATCACCTCTACCGCATGGACGAGCAGCCGCGTCCGCCGCAGGATGTTCCCGAGACCAAGCACTAGGCGCCGTGCTCGGAAACCGCAACTTCGATACACTTTTCCTGTGCGCACCAGCATGAGCGGCTTCCATCTCCGCACCGCGTTCCTTGCGACCGTGCTGGGCGTGTTGGCCGCCTGCGTTTTCCCTTTGCTCGCAGCGGGCCAGGCCGCAGCGCCCTCCGCGTCCTTGCGCTCGGATCCCGTCACGCGCAAGGGCTTCGAAGCCTATTACAGCCTCGACTACGCCTCCGCCGTTCGCAACTTCGAGCAGGCTCTGGCCGCTCATCCCGACGACCCGTTCGCCGTCAACCATCTTCTGGCCGCGGTGCTTTTCCGTGAGCTCTATCGCATCGGCGCCTTCGACACCGGCCTCTACGCCAACAACAGCTTCCTGGAGCGCAAGCAGTTGCCCCCCGACCCCAAAGTCCAGGCCCGCATCCAGGAGCTGGTGGCGCGCAGCCTCGATTTGTGCGAAAAGCGCCTCGCCGCCCAGCCCGATGACGTGGATACCCTCTACGCCCGCGGCGTCGTGCGCGGCATGCAGTCCACCTACATGGGGTTGGTGGAGAAGGCCTGGATGGCCGCCCTGCGCAACGCCAAGGGCGCGCGCGACGACCACGAGCGCGTCCTCCAGCTCCAGCCCTCCTACGCCGACGCCAAGACCGTGGTCGGCGTTCACGAGTACATCGCCGGCAGCCTGCCCTTCCTGGTCAAGGCTGTGGCCTTTCTCGCCGGATATCGCGGCAACAGGGAGAAGGGCATCCGCTATCTCTACGAAGCCGGAGAGAAAGGCGTCGAATCCAGCGTCGACGCCCGCATCGCCCTCGGCCTCTTCCTGCGTCGCGAGGAGCGCTTCGTCGACGCTCTGCCCGTGGCCCGCGGCCTCGCCGCCCGGCACCCGCGCAATTTCCTCTTCGCCCTCGAGGAAGCCAACGTCTTGAACGATGCCGGCCGCGGGCGCGACGCCATCGCCGCCTACCGCAAAGTTCTCGACGAGGCCCGCAGCGGCCGTTTTTTCGAGCCCCGCCTCCAGCTCGCCTCCTTCGGCCTGGGCGAAGCCCTGCGCGGCCAGCGTGAGTATCCCGCCGCCGTCGAGGCCTACCTGGCCGTGCCCGGCTATCCCAACGTGGAAAAGGAGCTGGCGCAGCGCGCCCACCTCTCCGCCGGCGAAATCTACGACCTCATGGGGCAGCGCGACCCCGCTCGCAAGCAGTACCAGGCCGCCCTGGCCCTGGGCGCCGGCAGTCGCTGGGGTGAGCTCGCCCGCCTGCGCCTGCGCGAGCCCTTCCGCGAGCGCTAACTCCGTCTGAACGCGACCGACGGGAGCTCAACACCCCAACCCACTCCTTGTCATCCTGAGCGCAGCGAAGGATCTTGCGTTTGCACTTGCTTTTGCTGATGCCCTCCCCGAGCGCCCGCCGCTTCCCGGAACTTTTTCCCTCCACCGGCGTATCTTTACCTTCAGGGAGGCCACTATGTATTGCAACTACTGCGGAAAAGTCATCCAGGAGGATGCCAACGTCTGTGCCTATTGCGGCAAGCGCGTGGCCGTGGTGATTACGCGCAAGCGCCTCATGCGCCCGCGCAGCGGTCGCAAAATCGCCGGCGTCTGCCAGGGATTTGCCGACTACTTCGATCTCGATGTCACCGTCATCCGCGTCGTCTGGCTGCTGGTGGCCATCTTCGGCGGCGGCGGCGTCATCGCCTATCTGATTGGCTGGATCGTCATGCCCGAAGAGCCCGAATTCGCGCGCGCGCCCCACGGCGCCGTGGAAGTCCGCAACCCGTAAGCTTGCCGCCGGGAGGGAGCGGCCTTATCTCCCGCCCGGCGTTGCTTTCTCGTTCCCGCCCATGGAGTAACATGGGGCGCCATGCGCGTCACCAGCCGCGACGCCGAAATCTTCTATGAGGTTCTGGGCGATGGTCCTCCCGTCGTCCTCCTGCATCCCTTTCCCGTGCATCACATGTTCTGGCTGCCCGCCGCCGACTTTCTCACTTCGCGCTACCGCCTCATCGCTCCCGACCTGCGCGGCCACGGCGGCTCCGCTCCCGGCGACGGGCCCGCCACCATGGAAAAGCACGCTCGCGATGTCGCCCGCGTCTTGCAGTCCGCCGGCGTGGACAAGGCCGCCTTCGTCGGCAACTCCATCGGCGGCTATGTGCTGTTCGAGTTCTGGCGCCGCTACCCGCAGCGCGTCGCCGCTCTGGTGCTGGCCAACACCCGCGCCACTCCGGATACCGCTGAAGGACGCGCCGCCCGCCTGCGCTCCGCCGACCTCGCCGAACAGCAGGGCCCCCAGGTGCTCTTCGATTCCATGACCCCCAAGGCCTTCGGCCCGTCCATCTACTCCACTCGCCCGGACAAGGTGGATCTCGCCCGCAAGATGATGCGCAAGATGAGCGCTCAGAGTCAGGCCGCCATTCTGCGCGGCATGGCCTCCCGTCCCGATTCCGTGCCCACCCTGCGCACCATCCAAGTTCCCACCCTCATCGTCGCCGGAGACGAGGATCAGTTGACGGCCATGGCAGAAATCGAAACCATGCACCGCGAAATTTCCGGCAGCCGCCTGCACGTCGTCCCCCGCGCCGGCCACTACGCTTTTTTCGAACAGCCCGAGGCCGCCGGCCGCGTCCTGCGCAACTTCCTCGACTCTCTTAACTTCGGCTGACAAGGCCGCGTCTTGAGAAATGCAGAACGAATGTCTGGCGGCCGTCTGGCCGTCATCCTGAGAGAGGTTGAGGCGCTTGCGCGGCGTCTGAGCCGCGCGCCGAAATCCTGAGCGCAGCGAAGGAACTTTCTGTGCGCGCGATTGCAACACCCAATCCAGCTCACTTCCTCACCACATACCAGTTGTTCTGGATGTCGTGCGCCAGTTCGT
>CAYRII010000037.1:0-8166 GCA_964424245.1 uncultured Terriglobales bacterium
AGGTCTCGAGCGCATCGCTGGAAAGCTCTACAAAACGGACACCAGCCCTTCCGGACGCGTCCGACCACATGATTTCGCCCCGTGCCTGCACGCGCACCGGCGGCGCCGGCAGCTCGATTTTCATCTCCACCACGCGGCCTTTTTCCAGTGGCTCCAGTGCCTGCAACGCCAGCCCGCTCTCGCTCACGTTCAGCAGGATAGCGGCTTCCTGCGAAGACTCCAGGCTCACAAAAGAGAGCGCATGCACCAGACGGCGGGGATGGCGAGGTCCGCTCTGCACAAACAGCGACGCCGCGGCGCGCAGCGTACGCGCCACCGCCTCCGGCATGACCGGCTTGCACACCAAAAAATTTGTGCCCGCAGCCTGCGCCGCCTGCATCGCGCTGGCGCTGCCCACCACGGCCACCGTCATCAGGTAGCGGTTGTGGCCGGTGAGGCGCCCCGTGAGCATGACTTGCGCCGCGCCCTCTGCTTCCCAATCGGCCAGCAGCAGGTCGAATCGCTGCTCGCCCAGAAGGCGCATCGCCGGCTCCTGCCGCGTGCAGGCGAAAATCTCCATCCCGAGTTCGTCGAGTGTGGAACGCAATGCGGCGGCCAGCTCCGCGTCCTCACACAGCAAGAGACACTGCGCAGCCATGACTGCCGTCATCTTAGGCACAATTCCGGCCCCGCCCAAGTGCCGCTGTTGATTCCGGTGGCCTGCTCGTGCGTGCGGAGTGAGCGCAGGCCAGGCTGGCGATACGCGAGAAGAACCGGAGCCCCTCTCGACTCATCAGCTCCACCGCCACGATGTCGTCGAAAACCGCACCCGCGCCTCATAGGTGCACTTCTAGTAACTATCCACGGTTGACTTCCCGCTCCACTTGCCCCAACGTAGAGCACGGCAGAGCGGCCTCCGTGCGTTCGGCCGGAACGAGCCGCCGCGTGCACCACTTTTCCGGGGAGTGAAGTTTGGAAACCTCCGCCACACGACGTGCCATTTTTCGCCGCAGCCAGCGCATTCCCATGGCCATCCCGGTGCAGGTGATCGGCCTCGACGCCGATCAGCCCTTCGCCGAGAGCTGCGTCACCATCGTCATCAGCAAACACGGCTGCGGATTCCGCTTTCCGCGCGTGCTCGATGCGGGCATTTCTCTTCGTTTGGAAATCCTGCAGGGTAAGCGCGCCGCTACTGCCGTGGTACGCAACTGCACCCGCACCCGGGACGGAAAGGCCTGGGAGGTGGGCGTAGAACTGAACGATCCCAGCGACTTCTGGGGCATTCAGTTTCCTTCGGGTGGCGAGGAGGTCGTACCCTCGCGCCGGAGTGAAGCGCCCGCGGAGGATGGGTCTGTAGCTGCGGAGAGCGAACCTGCGGCTTCCTTCGAAGAGGCTGTCGCAGACGAACCGGAACCGCTTCCTGCCCCTCCATCCACCGGCAAATCGCCCGCAACCGGCGCGGACGTTTCCGTGTTTCGGCCTCCGGTGGAAGAGCCGGCGCCGCCGGCCGGTGAGTTCAAGATGCCGGTCGTCGTTGTTCCGCCCTTGCCTCCTTCCCGGACTCCTCCTTCGCCTGCGCGGCCGGGCGATGTTGAGTCTGATGCGGAACTGCGGCGCAAGGCAGCGGTCCTCTCTGCCGAATTCGAGGAAACCTATCGCCGCAATCTGGGCGACCTCATGCTCCGCCTGCGCGCCGATCTTGAGCAGCGCGCCACCGAGGACTGGGAACGCCTGGGCAAAGAATTCCAGAAGCAATTCCTGCAGGGCGCGCTTGCCCACGAACTCCGCCAAAAGCTCTTCCAGGACCTCGAAGCTCATGAACGCGAAGTGCTGGATCATGTGGCCGTGCGCCTGGAGGAACTGCGCGCCACCCAGCAAAGCGTCCGCCGCGAAGCGCGCAGCGCCGCCTCCTCACTGGGGCAGCACAGCCAGGAGCTCAACCTCGCCGCCAAGGCCGCCATCAAGAACCTCGGCCGCGAACTCTGGAGTTCGCTGGAGCAGCAGCTCCGTGGTGAATTCAGCCGGCAAAAGCAGGAACTGGCGCTGGCTCTCGAGACGACCCGAGTCCAAGCCGAGCGTCTGGAAGAACGCACGCGCGCGTTGGCCGACGTGGTTGAGGTCCAATTCGGCGCGCAGGTGGACGAGCTTGTTGCCGAGGCCGTTTCCCGCGCCCGCCAGCAGTTGCAGCTCGCCTCGGAGAGCGCCCGCGAACTCCACGTGGAACAACGCCAGGCCGACGTGGAGCGCCTCCTCGAGCCTCTGGTGCACCGTGCCGAAGCCGCCACGCGGGAACTCGAACAGAGGTTGGACGTACTGCGCGTCGAGGGCGCCCGCTTGCATTCCCAAACCAGTGCGCTGCAGCAGCAACTGGACGCGGCTCGCGCCTCCCTCTCCCAGGAAGCAGCAGTAATCCACCGCGCCGCGCAGGACGCCCTGCTCGAAACCTCTGGTCAGATTCGCGGCCAGGTTCGGGCCGCTGCCGAACTGGCCGGCGCGCCCATCGAACAGCGCGGCCGCGAGCTGAAAGAAGACCTGGAATCACTGGTCATCGTTCACGGCCACAAGTTGGAACAGCGGTTTACGGAGGCCTTCGAGCGCATTCGCAGCGAGCAGGCCCACGCCCAGCAAGCTCTTGACGCCTCGCTGCAGGCCCGCCAGGAGGAACTCCTCGCCGGCTTCCAACAGGAGGCCGAAGCCCGCTCCCGCCGCGCCCTCTCCCAGTGGCAGGATGCGATTCAGCAGTCGCTGCTGTCTTTCCAGCGCAGCCTGGAAGAAAAACTCAAGCCGGGTTCCTAGCCGCTTGCCCGCTGCCTGCTGAGAACCAAAAGCACCCCCTGAGATTCGATTCCGGCGCTTTCAGGTCTATAATCCCCGCCACTCATTTTTCTCGTGCCCGGGGTTGCGGTCGCAGAAAATGAGTACACCGGAATGAGCCTCATCAAGAAGCCCGATAATCTGGCCGGCGAGTTCTGGGGTGGCCTTGCCGCCATGCTGGTGGCCCTGCCTTCCGCCATTGCCTTCGGCGTTACCATCTTCGCCCCTCTAGGCGGTACCTGGATTGCCCAGGGTGCCATCGCCGGCATCCTGGGCACGTTCGCGCTGGGCCTGGTTGCTCCCACGTTTGGCGGCACCAACCGGCTCATCACCGCTCCCTGCGCTCCGGCGGCCGCCGTGATGGCCGCCTTCGCCCTCGAAATCACACAAAAGGGCGTGGCGGCCGAATCCGCGGTCATCCTGCTGGCGCTTGTAGCCCTGCTTTGTGGACTGCTGCAGGTGGCCTTCGGCGCCGTCGGGCTGGGCCGCCTGATCAAGTACATGCCCTACCCGGTGGTCAGCGGCTACCTCAGCGGCGTTGGCCTCATCATCATCGTAAGCCAGGTACCCAAGTTTCTTGGCGCACCCAAGGGAGTTCGTTTTCTCGAGTCCCTGACCTCATTCCAGAACTGGCAGTGGAACGGCATCATCGTGGGCGCGGTCACCATCGCGGTCATGGTGCTGGCGCCCAAAGTCACCAAGTTGGTGCCGGCGGCCATCCTCGGCCTTGCCGCCGGGGTGCTGACCTACTTTGGGCTGGCCCAGATGGACCCATCGTTGCTCCAGCTCACGGGCAACAAGCTGATTGTGGGTCCATTAGGCGGCTCCGAGGTCGGATTCTTTGAGACCGCCGTCAGCCGCTGGAGAGCCCTACGAGCGTTTGACCCATCCGGGCTCAACCTTGTCGTCATTCCGGCGCTCACCCTTGCGGTCCTGCTTTCCATTGATACCTTGAAGACCTGCGTCGTCCTCGACGCGCTCACCCGCACCCGCCACAACTCCAACCGCGAGCTCATCGGCCAGGGTCTGGCCAACGTGGCCGCAACCGCCGTGGGTGGTGTCCCCGGCGCCGGCCAGATGGGAGCCACGCTGGTCAATATCACCAGCGGAGGCCAGACGCGCCTCTCCGGCCTTATCGAAGGTGCCCTGGCGCTCGTTGCCTTTCTCATTCTGGGGAATTTCATCGCCTGGGTTCCCATCGCCGGCCTGGCCGCCATCCTCATCGTCATCGGCTTCCGCATGATGGACCGCAACAGCCTGCACTTGTTGCACTCGCGCTCCACTGTCCTCGATTTCGTTGTCATTCTCTCCGTGGTCGTGGTGGCCCAGGTTTTCAGCCTGATTGCCGCTTCCGGCGTGGGCATCGCCCTTGCCATCCTGCTCTTCATGCGTGAGCAGATTGGCGGCGCGGTCGTCCGCCGCAAGACCACCGGCAGCCAGATGTTTTCCAAGCAGGTACGGCTCCCCGAAGAGCGCGCCATCCTGGAGCAGCGCGGCAACTCCACCGGCATCTTCGAATTGCAGGGCAGCCTCTTCTTCGGCACCACCGACCAGCTCTATACCGCGCTGGAACCGGAGATCAAGACCCGGACCTACGTCATCCTCGACATGCGCCGCGTGCAGTCCGTCGACGTCACCGCCGCGCACATGCTCGACCGCATCGAGGACACCATGGCCGACCGCAAGGGTTTCCTCATCTTCAGCCAGATTCCCCGCATCGTTCCCAGCGGCCGGGACATGGAGCAGTATTTCAACCAGGTCGGCCTCGTCCGCCAGCGGCACATTCGCATTTTCGGGGAGCTCGACGAGGCCCTGGAATGGGTGGAAGACAAGATCCTCGAGGAAGAGCGCCTGGAGCGGGCGCTGGAAAAGCCGCTCGAGTTGCGCGAAATCGAAATCTTCAAGCGCCGCAAGGAGGAAACCATGGCCGCGCTCGAGACCTGCATGGAGCAGCGCTCCTTTCCCGCCGGCCAGGTCATCTTCCGCCGGGGCGACCAGGGCGATGAGCTCTTCCTCATCCGCCGCGGCCAGGTGCGCATCATGCTCCCGCTCGGCGGCGCCCAGGGCCACCACCTGGCCACCTTTGGTCGCGGCGACTTTTTTGGGGAAATGTCTTTCCTCGACCAGGAGCCTCGCTCCGCCGACGCCGTGGCCTCCACCGAGACCGATCTCTTCGTCCTCTCCCGCAGCCGCTTCGACGCTCTTTCCGATGAGCACAAGCGGCTGGGCATGAACCTGTTCGAAGGACTGGCCCGCTCCCTGGCCATCCGCCTGCGCCACACCAACGCCGAACTGCGCGGTTTGCACGACGCCTGACAGCGGAAACGGCGCGACTCAGCGCACGATCACTCCGGCATAGCCGATCACCGTGTGCTTGCTGTCGGTGATGTCTCCCGTGGTCGCATACCTCACCAGCTCGGCGGAATGCGCGCCCAGCCACCGCGCCGCCGTGAGCAGGACGACGACCGACGCAAACCCGCACATGTTCACGTCGTATTTGCGGATACCCTCGAACAGCCCGCGCGCATCCAGCGCCAGGATGCTCTCCAGGAGTTTTTCATCCTTCCAGCGCGTCAGGGTATCGGCCTCGTAATGGTTCATGTTGCTCGAGGCCACGATCAGCACCTCGTGCATGCGCTTGGAAACCACCTTGGCCAGCGCTTCGCCCAGCTCCACCAAAGGCTCGTACTGCCCCACGGATACGGAAATCGGCACGAACGTGAACTCCGGCTGCAGCACCTGCAGAAACGGGAGCTGTACCTCGATGCCGTACTCGTGGCGGTGTGCCTCCTCGTCCTCCCGCAGCATGCGGAACCAGCCGCCCAGTTCGCTGGCCAACTCGCGGTCAATGCGCGCGCGTCCCAGTGGCGTTTCCCACGTGCCCTCGCTCATCATCGCCATCCGCTGGCCCGTCCCCGTGTGGTTGGGACACAACATCAGGTACCGCTGCGGCAGTTGCAGGCGTCCGTAGACGGCGCCCGCCACATGTCCGGAAAAGTTGTGACTATCATGCGGAACCAGGCAGCCCAGCGCCGTCACCTTATCCGCTTGCTCCGGCGCATAGCGCTGCACGTCGTGCCGCAGGGTTGCGGGATCGGCTGCGTAGTAGTCGCCCGCACCGCAGGGCGGACGGTTGGCCGGACCCGCTGTCGCGGGCGTGGGCGTCGCCCGTTTGCTTTCGGTGTCTTCAGGTTTGCGCCAGGAAAGCGCCCACAAGAGTAGGGGGAGGAGAATCAGAATGAGCGCCGCAATCTCCCAAAGGCCGATCGCTTCCAGCCACTCCGGCATCATGCTTGGGTCTTGTTCTTTCCCCGCGCCCGGTGGGTGCCGGGCCGGCGGGCGCTGGCGGCCACCGCCGCTTCCTCGGTCGGGTGGATCTGGATTACCGAGGTTAACATCGCCACCTTCAGCAGGCCGCGGATCTGCGGAGGCACGTTAGAAAGCCGCATGCGTCCTCCGGCAACGTGTGCCTCCACGTAGAGTCGGACCAGGGCTCCTATCCCGGCGCTGTCCATGGCCTGCACCTGGCTCAAATTCAGCACCGCATCCGGCGTGATGTGGATCTCCGGCCGCACCGTCTCCAGCAGCCGTTCGCAGCCAGTTCCGGCTTGGATGCGGCCGCGGCATCGCACCACCATCACCGCTTCTTCCCAGTGCAGGTCTAATTCCAGTGGCATCGAGCTCTCCAGCGTCCTCAAACCCTACCCTCTTGCTGCGGCCTGCGCAAGCTTCGCCGCAACACTTGCCTTCATCCGTATCGACGATTTCTGGCGGAGAAATTCAGAATGGAAGAGAAAGGCCGCGCCCGGCGGCCACAGGCGCCGCCAATCAGCTCGCCGCGCTCTGTTGCACACGAGGAATGTTTCCTGCACGGCTCTTCAATCCGGGAGCAATTTCGCGAATCTCGCGAATGCGCGAAGTGATGATCGGCTGCCGGTGCAGCGGATGGCTGAATTCCAGGTGCATGCCGCGGCCCACAAACGCCACCTTCAGCATGGTGCCGCCCCAGTTCGACCCTGCGATGATCACCGGCACCGGTACCGGGCAATACACCGGATGGCCGCAGATCAGCGCCCGCCCCTGCCCGCAGTTCACCACCGTGTAGAAGCGGTTCTCGGTCTCGATTTCCAGCTGGCTTTCCGGAGGCAGGTCCGGCAGATACACGCCGCCCTCGATCTCTGAGCGAACGATGGCGCAGTTCACCTCGTCGCTCAGGTTGGGATGAGGCGTAAACGACTGTGGACGGCCTCGCACGCGCACCCTCCCGGGCTCCTACCTGCCGCCATTGTACTGGCACTCCCCCAACCGGGAGAAGTCAAATCGTGTACCCGCCACGCTATAATGAAATCCTGTCCGCGCGCCCGTAGCTCAGCTGGATAGAGCGATTGCCTCCGGAGCAATAGGTCAGGGGTTCGAATCCCTTCGGGCGCGCCAGATTCATTTTCCCCCCTAACCCAATCTTCAGTACAATAAGCTGTCCTATTTCATGCGTGATCCAGACATAAGGATAACGGATTCCGTCGTTGTCGATGCGCCCCGCGCGTCGCGCGGGCGGTCTTCCTTGCTCGTACGCTTGATATCCATCTACGAGTTTTGTACCGCCCTTCCGCTCATCGCATGGGGGATTCTTGTACTGAGCGCCCGCGAATCCGTCTCGTTTCGCATCCCGGAACAGGTGTGGATGACCCTGGGAGGTTTACCCCTTATCGCAACCTTCATCGTCACGGGAGACACATACGCGGCGACAGGCAACATTGACCGAAGTGACTGGAATCAAGTCATGGCACTGCTGAGGGGCGTAAGTCGTGCCGGAGGTGTGGCCTTCATTCTGTGCGCAATACTGGCCGTCGGACTGGGGATCGGACTGTGGTCGCTGCAACGGTGGGCGAGGAGAACGGCACTCGTTCTGGGATGGTGCAACCTGGTCGTTTCTGTTCTATTTTTGATTGCCGATCGGTTGGCGCTTTTTTGGCTTCTACCGACCCTGGTGTTCGCCTACATCGTGATTGTGTTAACTCGAAGCGCCGTACGAAGCCCTCTCACAGCCACCGCCGCCACGAGCGGCAGGTCGTAGCGCATGCTCTGGTGCAAACCGGATCTTGTAAGCGTTCACCCGAGGAAAGTTCCAAATCGTCTTCTAGGGCACGCCACTGCTACCAACTCAAACTGGCAGGGATTCCACCCTGTTGCACATTTGACACGAAATCCGCGAGAAAAGTTCTAAAATCGTCCCCCTAGGCGCGCCATCTCTTTACCCACCCCTTGCGCCGCGCGGAAGGCGCGCCCGGCTCAATGAATTGTGGCCGGTTGCGCGTCTGCAACCAGGGTGGGAGTGGCTTTGAGTTTGGCGGGAAAACGCTTTACGTATCCCTT
>CAYRII010000037.1:8266-15350 GCA_964424245.1 uncultured Terriglobales bacterium
CAACCAGGGTGGGAGTGGCTTTGAGTTTGGCGGGAAAACGCTTTACGTATCCCTTGATTTGGCGATACCACAACCCGTGAAACTTGAAGCTTTCCATCTCCGCCAGCGCCTGTTCCGGCGTCCATCCCTGCCGGGCCATGCGAAAGACGGCCACCATCAGGCCGGTGCGGTCCGCGCCACGTTGGCAGTGAACGAAAATTTTCTTGTCAGGATTGTCTCGTATTAAACCCAGAAACTCTGCCACTTGATCATCTGCGGGCAGCGAGCGAGGGCTCCACGGGATGCTGACATGTCGCATCCCGCGCGACTCCGCCGCAGTTTTCTCCCGCTCGACGTTCTTCCTGGAGGTGTTCAGGTTCACCACGATGTCGATACCCATGCTGTGCAACTGGTCGTAGCCCTGGCCGCGGGGCTGGCCTCCGCGATAGAGGCCCGCTGTGACCCGCCCCAGATTAGGCAGGCCGGGGCGTTCCAGCTTCTGGGCAAAGGCTGGAGTGAGCGACTGGTTCGCAGCGCCAGCCGACGCAGGTTTGCCGGTTTGCGTTGCCGGGTGGTAAGGCGAAACCGCCACTATCCCAACCGCGAGTAGAAGGAAGACACGCACCGGCTATTTCCCCGAATGATTCTAGCCTTGAACAGAGCTTTGGGGATTCCTACCATGAAGAGATTCTGGGCTGGGCTTGTAACAAGTGCAGGCGCCAAAGAAGGGCCGCCATCTCCGCAGTTGACAATATGCCATAATTAGCATATGATGGTGAAGTGAAAGCCGGTCCGCCCAAGCCCTTAGTTTGGATGGGAGACTCGTTGGCGGTGGTGCGGGAGTTTCCCCAGGCGGTCCGCGAAGAAATGGGCTACGCACTCTATCAAGCGCAAACCGGGGAGAAGCATGAGAGCGCCAAACCGCTGAAAGGGTTTGGCTCCGGTGTCTTGGAAGTAGTTTCCGATCACCGCAGCGGCACCTACCGCGCCGTCTACACGGTCAGGCTCGCGGGCAAGGTGTACGTGCTCCATGCCTTCCAGAAGAAGGCCAAACGGGGCATTGCCACACCGAAGTCCGAGCTGGAGTTGGTGAAGCAACGATTGCAGCGGGCAATGGAATTGCACGCGAGGCAGGAGGACTGACATGGGCAGCAAAGCCGATCACAGCATCAGCAGCGGAAACGTATTTGCCGATCTTGGCTTGCCCAACGCCGGGGAAATGCTGGCCAAGGCCGAACTCGCGCAGAAGATCAGCGGGATCATCGCCCGCCGCGGACTGACGCAGGCGGAGGCCGCGGGCGTACTGGGAGTGGACCAGCCCAAGGTTTCCGCGCTCAAGCGCGGCCGTATTTCCGGCTTTTCATTGGAACGGCTGGTGCGCTTCCTGATCCTGCTGGGACTCGACGTAGAAATCGTGGTAAAGAAACGCAGCCGGGCAAGGCGTGGCCCGGCCCGCCTGTTGGTGGCTTAGAAAAGAACCTCCCACCCTTTGCTGCGCAAAAGGGTGGGGCACCCGGCCAGTTTTGTCCAGTTTGTCCTTTTCCAGCCATCTGTTGCGGCGATTTCCGAGGTGCCCCGCAACGCCAGCGCGCGAAAAAGCATCTAAATAGCTAAGACCGGAAGGAGTATTGAATGAAGAACGTTTGGAGTGTTATCGCCATGTTGGGCTTGTTTTGCGGGGCCATATGGGCCCAGGGCGGGGTGGAGCAGAACTGGGAAGCGCTGGGCACGCTGCGCAACGCGCGCTTTGTTTACGTCACCAGCTACGATGGGCCGCAGTTCTCGCAGAACCTGCTGCCGGAGGACCGCGCCGCGATCACACGGGTGCAGAGCGCAGTGCAGAGCTGGGGAGGCTACACCGTGGTCTATCGCGCCCAGCAGGCGGACATGATCCTTGTGGTCCAGAGCCGGCCGTCGGAAGACGTGCTGGCGGTTTACAGCGCGGGTATGTGGCCGAGCGGAAACTACCTGTGGCGCGGCTTCCGGAAGAACGGCTTCTCGGCGGAGAGTTCAGCCTTGCTGAACGCGCTCAAAGCGGGCCTGGATCGCACACGGGCCGAGTGAGTTCGCCAGGTCTGAACTCCGGGTGCTTCTCTCAGTTTTGTCCTTTAGCTGCTGCTCCTGAGAAACAACGGCCGAGGGCACGCCCTCGGCCGTCATGATTTTCGCCCTCCCGGGCTCGGAGCATACTTCTACATTCCCGCCATCACAATCGGCATGGTGGGCGTTTGCGAGCCGCTTTCGTTCTCGATAGTTACGGCGAAGCCCTTGGCGCCGATGCCGGCGGGAAGGGGCGGAGTCAGAACCGTCGCGCTGCCGCGCGCATCCGGCTTGAACAGGCCTGCGGGAATGGGCGCATCGCCGCTGGCGGGCAGCAGCCACAACTCGTAGGTCTTTTGCGGAGGCAGCGGGGCCAGATTCCCGGCCACAAACACCAGTCCACCCTTCTTGGCCAGATAGATGGCCTTGCCCTGCGGCCGGGGACGCTCCTCGGCGGCCACCAGGGTAAAGTGCGCGGCGTCGGGCGCGGTCAATACCTCCACCACAGCGCGCGCTTCGGCCAATTGCGACTGCGTTTGCCGCACTTCGGCGCGCAGCGTTTCCATCTGCCGCCGCATGCGCGCGCTCTCCCACCACAAGAGGATGGCGAAAAACACCACCAGCACGGCGGCAAAGCGGGGGGCCAGCGCCCACCAGTTGCGCCGCATGGGAATCAATTGCACGCGGGGTTCGGCGGCCAGAGTCCGCAGCAGGCGCTCGCGCGCGCGCGCCGGAGGACGCGGTCCCTCAACCGCCAGCGCCAGCAGAGCCATGTCCCCGCGCAAGCGTTCCAGCTCCTGGCGGCACGAAGCGCAACCTGCCAGGTGGCGCTCCAGCGCGGCGCGCTCCTCGCCCGCGAGCGTCTTGAGGGCGTGGAGAACGAGGTCTTCGGCGTATTGTTCGTGTCCGTTCATGCGGCAAACGCCTTGCGCAACGCCATGAGGGCTGCGCGGATGCGGGTCTTGACCGTGCCCAGCGGCTCGCCCGTGCGGGCGGCAATTTCAGAGTGCGTGAGGCCCTCGAAAAACGCCATCTCCAGCGCGCTGCGCTGCGCCGCGGGGAGCGCGGTGAGCACCGCGCGGACCTTTTCCATGGCGCGGCTGTGTGCCGTGGCGTCCGCCAGATCCACCTCCACCGCCAGCACCACGTCGGCCAGGTCATCCTCCGGCCGCCGCCGCCGCAAGTGATCGATGGCGCGGTGGCGCGCAATTACCGCCAGCCACGCCGCCAGGTTTCCCCGGCGGGCGTCAAACGCCTGCGGGTTGCGCCACAGTTGCAGGAACACCTCTTGCAGTACGTCCTCCGCGGCGGCCGGGTCGCCCAGCACACGCACCGCCACGCCATAGGCCACCGGCGCAAAGCGGTCGTAGAGCGCAGCCATGGCGCTCTCGTCCCCGGAACGGATGCGCGCCATGAGCGCCGCGTCCGTCATATTTTCCTGTGCCTGTGCGCTGGACACGCCTGGCCCTGCCTCAAGTACGCCGCCACGACCGCTCCGGATGGCCCGAGATGTGCGAAAATCCGCCGCGCCCCAAGCTGCGTACTTCCCACAGTGAAAGCTGCAAGGGCGCAGATTAGCACAGCGGGGATTCCGGGCGCAGGAGCCTGCGCGAAGGGTCCCCCCCGCTGTACAATAGTTCCCTGGCAGATATCTGTTTTCAGAGGAGAAGAGACTGATGAAGAAACTGTATGCGATTCTGGGCATTGTGGCCCTCATGACGTCGATGGCCATGGCCGGGGGCAGCAAGAAGGGCGAGTGGACAGGCACGGTGAGCGACTCCATGTGCGGCGCCAAGGAGCCCCACTCCGCCGAGTGCACCAAGAAGTGCATCGAAGGCGGCTCCAAGATTGTCTTCGTCAACGAGGCCGACAAGTCCGTGCTGCAGGTTGCGAACCCCGACAAGCTGGCAGGCCACGAAGGTCACAAAGTGAAGGTCACGGGCACGGTGGAAAAAGGCACCCTGACCGTAGCTGAAGTCGCCATGATGTAGCGGCGGCAAACGGTGTTTGTAGCAGGAAAACAAAGGCCAGTCGCGGGAGTGCAGGATACGAGCGCTTCCGCGGCTTTTTCTATGTCGTAGCAAAGAGTAGGGTTGCCGCGCCCCGCGAAAGACAGATCCTCGCCCAGCCGTCCAGCGCAGGAATTTGAGTTTTCCCCGCCAATCCGGTATCGTGCTGACACCTGCTTTACCCCAGCGTTCCCATGCCAGTCGATTATCAACGCAGCCAGAAGCTGTTCGCGAAGCTGAACCGCCTGCTCACGCGGGTCAAAGCACGGCCGCAGCCGGAAAACGTGCACCAGTTGCGCACCACCACGCGCCGGGTGGAGGCCCTGCTGAAGGCCATGCCAGCGGACGGGGAACGCGGCCAGCGCAAGCTGTTGCGGCAGCTCAAGCGGCTGCGTCGCCGCGCCGGCAACCTGCGCGACCTGGATGTGCAGATGGCAGCGCTGCGCACGCTGAAGATCGAGCGCGACGCGGCACGCAAGAGCCAGCTGATGCAGGCCCTGGCCCGCCGCCGCACCCGGCGTGAGAGCAAGCTGGTGCGCGATCTCGATGCGGCAACAGTGCGCGACCTGCGCAAGCGCTTGCGCCGCGCGGCGGCGGAACACCTGGCGCCACCCCCACCCACTGCAGAGCCGGCCGCGGCTGAAACCGCGCCGCCCGCTTCCACGCCTCCCGATCTGGAGCCTTTGCCGCTGGCGCTGCGCAACTTTGCCCAGCTGGCGCGCCAGACGGGGCCTCTCACGGACGCCAACCTGCACCAGTTCCGTACCCGCGGCAAGCGGGTGCGGTACCTGGCGGAGATGGCCGGAGAGGATCCGCGGGCCAGGCGCGTGGTTGTCGAACTCAAGCGCATGCAGGACGCCATCGGCGACTGGCATGACTGGTTCACGCTCACGCAGGAGGCCGAAGAACTCTACCCCGACTCGCGCGATGGCGCCCTGGTGGCCGCCCTGCGCAACGTCACGCGCGCCAAGTTCATGGAGGCACTGCGTACCGCGGCCGAGGCCAAGCGCATACTGCTCAGCTTGCCGCGCCGGGCAGGCACGCGCCGCGGCGGGGGCAAGCCCGGACGTAAGCCTGCCGCTCCGCCCCGTCCCAAACCCGCCATCGCTCCACCACCGGCAGATGCTGCCCAGGCTGCCACGGCCTAGCTGATAGTTCCCATAAGTTACTGATTCATAAAGAGTTAGCCATTGTTTCCCAGGCTGGTTTCTGCCCTTGTACTGCCCGCCGACCTCCGGCATACTAGTAGTTGCCTCCCCCGCATCTGGTCGTTACATGGCGCGTTCGTCTCTGGAAAATCCCGCTTATTATTTGAACCGCGAGACATCGTGGCTGGCGTTCAACCGCCGCGTGCTCGAAGAAGCCGAAGATGACGGCAACCCGTTGCTGGAGCGCCTGAAATTTCTCGCCATCACGGCCAGCAACCTGGACGAGTTTTTCGAGGTGCGCCTGGCGGGACTCTTGCAGCGCATTGAGGATGGCCACCAGGAGTCCGGGCCGGACGGCCTCTCGCTGCCCGCACAGCGAGATCTCCTGGCGCGCGAAACCCACGACTTTACGGAAGCCCAATACCGTTGTTGGAACCGCCAGTTGCGTCCGGCGCTGGCCGAGGCCGGAATCCGCGTGCTGGGGCTGGATGAGCTCAGCCCCGAGGCCCACGGCTTTGTGGCCGACTACTGCGAGCGTGAGCTCGATCCGCTGCTTACTCCCATCGCGGTGGATCCTTCGCACCCTTTTCCGCGCGTCATCAACAAGGCGCTCTGCCTGGCATTCCTGCTGAAGCGCCGCCGCCGGGCTTCGTCCACATACATGGGCGTGGTGACGGTGCCGCGGGTGCTGCCGCGCCTGGTACGGCTGCCTTCGAGCGGCGACACCGACGACTACATTTTTCTCGCCGACCTCGTAGCCTTTCACGCAGCCGACATGTACCGCGGCTACGACATTGTTTCCGCTGCCGCCTTCAGGGTCACCCGCAACAGCAACCTCTACCTGCAGGAGGAAGAGTCGCGCAGCCTGGTGGAGTCGGTGCGCAGCGAGCTGCATAACCGCCGCAAGGGCGACGCCGTGCGCCTGGAAATCGAGGCCGACTCCGATCCGGAGATTGTGGAGCGCCTGCGGACGAATTTCGACCTGGAAAACTGGCAGGTCTATCCCACCGATGGCCCCATCAACCTCTCACGCGTGCAGGCCATCTACGACGACTCGCACCGCACGGGGCTGAAGTTCCGCTCGTTCGTGCCCCGCGAGCTGAAGCTGACGGCCAAGTCCCAGGATCTGTTCGAAGAACTGCGCCGGCACGACGTGCTCCTGCACCATCCCTTTGACAGCTACGACGCCGTGGTGTCGTTCATCGAGGCCGCGGCGGAGGACCCGCGTGTGCTCTCCATCAAGCAGACGCTCTACCGTACGAGCGAAGATTCGCCCGTGGTGCGCGCGCTGATCGAGGCCGCGGTGCTCAAGGAAGTCACCGTGGTAGTGGAGTTGAAGGCACGCTTTGACGAGGCCACCAACATTCGCTGGGCGCGCCACCTGGAGGACGCCGGGGTGCAGGTGTTTCACGGCCTGGTGGGCCTCAAGACGCATTGCAAACTTGCACTCCTGGTGCGCCGCGATCCCGACGGCATCACCCGCCGCTACGCCCATCTGGGCACCGGCAACTACAATACGGTGACCGCACGCTACTACACCGACCTTAGCCTGCTCACCGCCGACGAAGAGGTTACCTCCGCGGTACACGGGGTGTTCAACTTCCTGACGGCCTACGCCGAACGCCCGGAGTACGAGCCGCTGCAGGTCGCGCCACTGGACCTGGCGGAAAAAAGCCTGAGCCTGATTGCGCGCGAGGCAGAGCACGCGCGCCAGGGCCGCCCCGCCCGCATCCTGGCCAAGATGAATGCGCTGCTGGACAAGAACATCATCCAGGCGCTCTACCGCGCCTCGCAGGCCGGTGTGGAGATCGATCTCATCGTCCGCGGCATGTGCGCGCTGCGCCCCGGCGTGCGTGGCGTGAGCGAGCGCATTCGCGTGCGCTCGGTGGTGGGGCGCTTCCTGGAGCA
>CAYRII010000038.1:0-15324 GCA_964424245.1 uncultured Terriglobales bacterium
GTAGCCAGGGAGGGATCCGAGGGTGAGGTTTCGGCGCCATCCGCAAATTCAAAGCGCCCGAGACGAAGGCTGCTGGACTGGTCGCCTGCAATTCCCTTCCAGCGCATCCAAGCCTGCTTGAGAAAAATACCTGCGGTGTAGCGGTCATTGGAGTTGGCGGCAAAATACGCCGGCCCCATTCCCAGCTGCCCCTGCGGGGCCGGTGCGGTGGCGTCATCTGGAAGGCCGAAGAGCGTGGGCTGCTCGAGCTCCACCTGCCAGTCCCAGTTCTCCCGTTTCTGCGTCAGCCCGATGCGCATTTGCGAGGCCAGGAAACTGTAGCTGTCGTTGGCGGCAGCGTCGAACCAATCCCAGTTCTCGAAGCGCGAACGCCAGGTCACCGTAACCTGCAGTAAGTCCGGTTTGGCTGACGGAGCGTCCGCCGGGGCTTTTGCCGGCTCCTGTGCCCCGGCAGTCGCGACCAGCACTGTCCCGGCAAGCAGCCAGGCTATTCGACCGGCGATGTGGCGGATCTTCGACACGCGAAGGTTTCTCCTCCCTGATTGACGGGGTACACTTGTCCCCATCTGGCAGTGTGCGCACACTCAGGAACCGGGTCGGTGACAACGGCTACATGCACTCGTGATATACATCACAGGCAAAGTAGCGAAGCTTTTTGACCGGGCTCCGCATCAGGGTTTTCGCGGAGACCCGGGAAACGGGCAAACAGAAAGACCGGTTTCACATGGGGTCGCGCACCATAGCGGGGATGATCCTGGGGGCGGCCATAGGGCTGGCTGGCGGCGTTGGCGGCTACACATTTGTTTACGCGCGAGGCGCATCGTACCTGACAAACAATCCGGCAGCGTGCGCCAACTGCCACATCATGCGCGAGCACTACGACGGCTGGGCAAAATCCAGCCACCGTGCGGTGGCGGGATGCAATGACTGTCATACGCCACCGGGGCTGGCAGCCAAGTATGTGACCAAGATGTCCAACGGCTTCTGGCACTCTTATGCCTTTACCACGGGGCGCTTCCAGGAACCGCTGCGCATCAAGCCCGGCAATCGCGCGGTGACCGAAGAAGCGTGCCGGGGATGCCATCAGGAAATTGTACTGGCCATAGACGGGTTCCACCGGGCGGGAAGGTCGCAGTCCTGCATTCGCTGCCACAGTTCGGTGGGGCACTTGGAAAACTCCGCCCTTGGCCGCTTGCTGAATCCCAACTGAGGAAGCCAGATGTCTGATCCCGTTGCTCCCAACTCTTCGGCGAACCCACCGCGCGCCCGCTTGGTGTGGATGGTTGCCGTTGTGGCCGCCCTGGCGGCGGCCGGCAGCACGGCGCTGCTGGTGACGATTGTCGAGCGCAAGCAGGAAGCGCGGAATCCCTTTTACCGCGTCGTGGAATTGACCGACCAAACGGAGGACCCGGCGGTCTGGGGCAAGAACTTCCCGCTGCAATACGACGGCTACAAGCGCACGGTGGACCAGGTGCGCACACGCTACGGCGGCAGCGAGGCGGTGCCGCGTACCCCCACGCAGGCGGACCCGCGCTCGCTGGTGGCACAGTCCAAACTGGAAGAAGATCCCCGCCTGGTGGCGATGTGGGCGGGCTATGCGTTCTCCAAAGACTTCCGCGAGGAACGGGGCCATGCCTACATGCTTGACGATCAGACGTTCACCGGGCGCCAGGTGGTGGCGAAGCAGCCCGGCACGTGCATGCATTGCCATGCGTCGGTGTACGTGCCTTACAAGAAGCTGGGCGGAGGCGACCTGGTCGCGGGATTCGAGAAGATGAATGCGATGCCGTATTCCGAGGCGCGCCAGCTGGTGCAGCACCCGGTATCGTGCATCGACTGCCACGATCCGCAGAGCATGGCGCTGCGCGTGACCAGGCCCGCGTTCCTGGAAGGCATCCGGGCGCTCAAGGCTGCGCAGGGCGTAGCCAACTACGACGTAAACACCATGGCCACGCGGCAGGAGATGCGCACCTACGTCTGCGGGCAATGCCACGTCGAATACTACTTCCGCGGCTCGGAAAAGCGCCTGGTGTATCCCTGGGCCAAGGGCCTGAAGGTGGAAAACATCCTCCAGTACTATGAGGACGCCGCATTCAAGGACTGGACGCACGCCGAAACCGGCGCGCCGGTGCTGAAAGCGCAGCATCCGGAGTTCGAGATGTGGAATCAGGGAATCCACGCGCGTTCAGGGGTGGCCTGCGCCGATTGCCATATGCCGTACATGCGCGAAGGCGCGCTGAAGATCAGCGACCACCACGTACGCAGCCCGCTGCTGAACATCAGCCGCGCGTGCCAGACGTGCCACAAGTGGCCGGAACAAGAGCTGAAAGCGCGTGTCGAAGACATCCAAGCCACCACTCATCGCATGCGGAATCTGGCCATGGACGCGTTGATGGATCTGATCCAGGACATCAAGCGCGCCCGGGAAAGTGGGGCCGGCGATTCCGATCTGGAGGCCGCGCGCAGCTTCCAGCGCAAGGCGCAGTTCTACCTGGACTTCGTGGAAGCGGAAAACTCTACCGGGTTTCACGCACCGCAGGAAGCCACGCGCATCCTGGGCGAATCGATTGACTTCTCCCGCAAGGGCCAGATGGCGCTGCGCGGTTTGAAGATTGCGGCGAGCCACTAGTCCGCAGCCGCGGAACGTCCGCGTCCGGCATCACGCGCAGGCGGGAGGCTGCGAACTCAGGGGTAATCATGGAGAGCATGGCAGCGCGTCCCGGGCAACGGCTGCCCGGACCGCTTGGTCACCACAGCGAGTCAGCGCAGGCCCGCCAGTTCCTGCAACCGCCGCCAGTTCTCCAGGCGGTCCTGCTGCGCCAGAAGCAGTGGCGCATCCGGATGGCCCTCGGCGTCGAAGTGGCGCGCGAAGCGGCCCTCGGTGCGCGCAAAACTCACAAAATCGAAGGGCTGGCCGGTTTTAGGTTCGAGCGTCCAGTCCTCTTTCATGGCGGGGTTGCCGCGCAGGCTCAGGCGCTCGCGGATGCGCTCGCCGCTTCGCGGATCGTAGACCAGAAGCGGAAAGGCGCGCGAATCCACCGCCATCTTCGCGTGGGCCGCCGACTGGTCGTCGGCCACGCCATGCTCGGGCTGGCACGTGGCATAGCAGATCACCACCGCGGGCCCGGGAAACTCGTTGGCCGCCAGCACCGCCTTGTAGAAATGGTTCAGGTGCGCCGCGGTGGTCTGCGCCACGAATACTTCGGGATGAGCCATGACGAGTTGCGCCAGTTCCTTGCGCCGCTCGCGCTTGCCCGGCTGTGCCTTGCCCACCGCCGCCATCTTGGCGTCCTGGCTGGTGAAGGTGGCGCTCGAGGTCTGGCCTCCGGTGTTGGAATAAACCTGCGTGTCCAGCACGAGCACCTTGATGTCCATGCCGGTGGCCAGCATGCGCGAGAGCGATTGCAGTCCGATGTCGAACATGGCGCCGTCGCCTCCCAGCACCCACAAGCGGCGCCGGTGATGGCCTTCCTGGTTCCAGCGCAAGCGGATACCCATCGCGTCCGCGGGCGCATTCTCGAACAGCGAGTTGGTCCAGGGCACCGCGAAAGGATTGAAGGGATAGGTGGAGCCGAACACGGTGTTGCATCCCGTGGCGGCCACGATGCCGGTTTGCTCGGCGCCATAGACAAAGCCGGTGGCGGCCAGCATGAGCCGGATGGAGGTGGCCTCGCCGCACCCCATGCAGGAGCCGGCGCCGCCGGCATAGAGCAGCGAGCGGCTGGCCAGCATCATGTCGCCCAGGGATTTCTCGTTGAGCAGGTGCGCGGGCGTTTCCGGCAGCGCCTGGTAGAGGTCCATGGCCAGGTCGTAAGGCTCCAGGTCGAGGTCGGTCTTGGGGCTCATGCGCAGCGCGTTGTGCGCGCCGCACGCCACCACGCACTCTCCGCATCCCTTGCACTTGTCCGCATCCACGAAGATGCCGAACAGCCCGCCCTCTTCGCCGCGCTTCTGTGGCAGGTCGAAGTACTTGCTGGTCTGGACAAAGCCGGCGCGCAGCTGCCGGCGCAGGTCGGGGCGCTCCACCTTCGCCAGGAAACTGTCGAGGACTCCGGGCGTCACCGCCTTGGCCAGGATGGCGGTGTCCGGGCACTGGTTGACGCATTCCATGCAGCCCACACAGTCGGGCGCGAGAAACACCGGTATTTCCGGCGCCAGGTTGCGGAAGCTGCGCAGCGTGGCGCTGGAGGGCGGCATCAGGCTGCGGGCGACGTACTCATCCGCTTCCAAGTCCTGCTCGCGCCCGCGGTTGTAGCCTGCGACCACGCGGTCGCAGAACTGCGGCGCGACCACGTCGGGCGCCGCCGGGCTCTGCCATTGCCAGTGATGGATGGGGAGCGCTGCCCCAGCTTCCTTTTCCTCAGAGGGAGGTTGTACTTCCAGCACGTCGTGATAGCCGCGGCTGACGGCCGCCAGGTTGTCCTGCACCACCTGCTCGCCACGCTTGCCGAAGTATTTCTCGATTTGGTGCCGCAGGGCCGTGAACAGTTTTTCCTCGCTCAAGCCGGCGCGCTCACGGAAAGGAGTCAGGCGCAGGAAGGCCCCCAGCAGCACGATGCCCTGCATGCGCACCTGCAGGTCGGCGCGGCTGGCGCTCTCGCGCGCGATGCGCAAGGCGTCCAGCACGTAAGGGCGCAGCCCGCGTTCGCGGATAGCGCGCCGCGCAGCGGCGGGCAGCCAACCCCACACCGCAGCGGGCGGCAGATGCGATTGCACCAGCACCGTCCCGCCGGGCAGCAATCCCACAAGCGGGTCCGAATTCAGAAACGCGTTCTGATCCTGGACGGCAACGAACTCCACCGCCTTCAATTCAGCGTGCAGGCGGATGGGCTCTGCGGCCAGAGTGAGGTAGTAGTTGGTGGGCAGCCCTTTCTTTTCCGAGCCGTACTTGGGGAACGCCTGGGCGTACACCCCGAACAGCTCCGAGGCCACCGAGGCCAGCACCTTGTTGGTGGTGACGGAGCCGAAGCCGCCGACGGAATGGCCGCGCAGCGAAAACGATCTCGCGGGACGGACGTCGAGATCAAGCGTCGTCTGCAGCGCATCCGGGTGCTTGACGCCGAGTACGAAGCGGCGGCGCACTTCGCGGTTGACCATGGCCTCGACGGCGGCCACAAAGTGACCGGGCCGCAGGTCGCGCCCACCCAGACCGCCGACGCCGGAATAGACCACCGGTATCGGCAACCCGGCAAAACCGCCATCCGCCATCTGGGCCTCGGCCAGGGCAGCCTTGATCTCGGCGGTCAGCGGGTTGGACTCCGCCAGCGGGATATCCACGCGCTCCACCACGGCGAAGGCGCGGCAGGGAAAGAGCAGTTCGGCCAGTTTCCGCCCGGGGAAGGGACGGAAGCTCACCACCGTCACTGCGCCCACGCGCTGGCCGCGTTTGCGCAGCGCGTCCACCGTGGCTTCGGCGGTATCCATCATCGAGCCCATGCCCACCAGGGCGTATTCGGCGTCTTCCATGCGGTAAGGCCGTACGAATCCCTGCTCGCGTCCCGTCAGTGCGGCGTACTCGTCCATCGCTTTTTGCAGGGCGGGGGCCACGCGGTCATAGAAGTAGCGCTGCGCCACCTTGCCCTTCATGTAGCTGTCCTGGTTCTGCACCGGGCCGCTCAGCAGCGGATGAGCGGGATCGAACAGGTTGCGCAGCCGGTCGGCGGGTGCGCCGATGAATTCCCGCATCAGCTCGGGTTCGGGAAGCTGCACGGTTTCCAGCGTGTGCGTGGTGAGGAAGCCGTCCTGCACGTTCATAAAGGGCGTTTCGCTGTCTTCGGCGGCGCGGCGCGCGATCAGCGCCAGGTCAGCGGCTTCCTGTGCGTTGCGGCCGAACACCATGCCCCAGCCGCAGTCGGCCACGCCCATCACGTCGTCGTGGCCGCAGTGCACGTTCAGCGAGTGCGATGTCAACGCCCGCGCCCCGATGTGGAACACCACCGGCAGCCGCTTGCCGGAGATGACGTACAGCACCTCCTTCATCAGAATCAGGCCCTGCCCCGAGGTGAAGTTAGCCACCCGGCCGCCGGCCAGCGCGTAGCCTTCGCAGGCGGTGGCGGAGCTGTGCTCGGACTCCGGCTCCAGGAATTCCAGCGGCTCGTTCCACAGGTTGCGCTTGCCGTCTGCGTGCTCCATGGCAAAGCCGTCTCCCATGGGGGTGGAAGGAGTGATGGGATAGGCGCAGGCGGCCTGCGAAATGTGCGATTCCACCCACACCACGGCGCCGGAACCGTCCACAGTGGCGCGGATTCCGCGGTAGCGTGGCCCTGGCTTCTCCTCTGGCTTCGGAAGGCCGGTGACTGCGGCTTGAGACATCATGAACTCCTGCTCCTCTGCGGCGCTTTCCCTGGCGGAAAGCCTCTCTCCTTAACCTATTCCTTGGTTCTTCAGGGGGGCCGTGACTGCGGTCACAAGAGGGTGTGACTGATGCCGTCGGCGGCCCGGCCGCAGGGCCTCACAAGGGTCGGTGACCTGCCTCACAGAAAGCCGGAAGAAGCCTGTGGTGCAATCAACACTGGCAGTGCCTGCCTTCGGCGCGGGCGCGACGCAAGTGCATCCGCGACCGCGCCAGAATCCGGAGGTGGCCCATGACCGCAACAGGTCTTGCGCTATACCTGCTCCTGGGATTGGTGTTTCTCGGTGGCCTTCTGGTCGCAGTACGCCTGGCCGCCGCCCTGTATTCGTACTTCCGCTTCCGCGGGCAGCGTTTGATCACCTGTCCTGAAAACAGGCAAACGGCGGCCGTGGAAGTGGATGCCCGGCGCGCCGCCGTTACCTCTTTGCTCGGTCCGCCGGAACTGCGCCTGCAAGACTGCTCGCGCTGGCCCGTGCGCGCGGGCTGCGGCCAGGAGTGCTTGCTGCAGATCGAAACCCAGCCCGAAGCCTGCCTGGTGCGCAACATCATCACCCGCTGGTACGCGGGCAAATCCTGTGTCTATTGCGGCAAAGCCATCGGCGAGGTGGACTGGCTCAACCACAAGCCCGCGCTGATGAATGAATCGCGCACCACCGTGCAGTGGAATGCGCTGCCCGCGGAACGGCTTCCAGAAGTTCTCCGCACCCACCTGCCCGTTTGCTGGGACTGCCACATCGCGGAGTCCTTCCGCAAGGAGCATCCCGAGCTGGTGGTGGATCGGCCACGTGACGCGGCCGGTGGTTAGGAAACGGCTGCGCCTTCCATCGCCGGCCACGCCTGCGGGTGGTAGATGCAGCAGGGCTCTTCGGCGAAGGCGTCACCGGTGACGGCGAAAGCGCGGGCGCGCGAGCCGCCGCACAACTCATGGAACTCGCAGACGCCGCATTTCCCCTTGAGCTTCGAAGTGTCGCGCAGCGCCACGAAGAGCGGTGAGTTGCGGTAGATTTCTGTCAGCGACTGCTGGCGCACATTGCCCGCCGTTTCCGGCAGAAAGCCGCTGGGGAAGACCTCGCCCTTGTGGGAAACAAATACAAACCCCTTGGCGTCGTTCACGCCCTGGCGCGCGCGACCCAGTTCCTCAGCCAGAATGTCCTGCACGGTCTCCGGTTTCATGCCTTGCTGCCAGCGCTCGGCGATGCGTTTTCCCAGAAGGAAGCGGCGGTAGTGCTGCGCCTCCGTGGTCTTGATGTGGAACTTCACGCGCTGCGAGGCGCGGTGCAGCTTTTCAAAGACCTGCTCGCATTCTTCGGCGGAAATCAGGTCATCGAGCTGTCCTCGCCCCGTGGGCACCAGGAAGAAGACGCTCCACAGCACAATCTTCAGCCGCGTCAGCAGGCGCTCGATTTCTTCCACGTGTGCGTAATTGTGCCGCGAGATGGTGGTGTTGATCTGCACCGGCAGGTGGCACTCGCCCGCCCACTCCACAGCATCGAGGGTCTTCTGATAGGAGCCCGAGACTCCGCGAATGGAATCGTGCACGGCGGCGGTGGGACCGTCCAGGCTCACCGCCAGGCGCACCAGTCCCCGCTTTTTCAGCTCGAAGATAGCCTCGCGCGTGAGCAGCGGCGTGGCACTCGGCGTTAACGACGGGCGCAGGCCGCGCTGGGCACCGTACTCCACGAGGTCGAAGATGTCGGGCCGCTTCAAGGGATCGCCGCCGGTCAGCACAAAAATGGGCGCTCCCAACTCCTTGATCTCGTCCATCAGGCGGTGCGCCTCTTCCGTGCTCAGTTCTCCGGGATGGCGCTGCGGCTGCGCTGAAGCGCGGCAGTGCAGGCATGCCAGGTCGCAGGCCTGCGTGACTTCCCAGATCACAACCAGAGGTTGTTGATTGAAATCGAGGCTCATGCGACTTCCTTCTCGGGACGAAATAGTTCGATGCTGTGCAGGTGCGTGACCACACCGGTTTCGGGATGCATCTCCGGAGTAATGCGGTAGGTTTCACGGCGGGCGATGTAACCCTTCTCTTCCAGCTTGAGGACCTTGGCGTGGAACTCGTCTGCGTCCCACTCCCGGACTGTAATCGTCTGCGTCACCGGAGCCGGCCCTCCTGATTTTTCACGAGGTTCAGCATAGAACCACACCGCACCGCCTGCCGTGACCCGGCTCACGGGCGCGAGTGACCGCGGTCACAAGCCGCACGCGCCGCGCTCCGTCATCGGCGCAGCGTCCGCACGCGCTCGTAGGCGGCAATCAGCTCGTAGCTGAGCAGCCGGATTACTTCCAGGCAGACCGGCGGCCGTTCGCGCAGGAATCGGATGAACTCCTCGCGCGGCGCAAACACCACTTCGGCCGGAGAGACGGTCTGTGCCGTCATTTCGTACGGACGTCCGGCCAGCACCGCGCCCAGTCCCAGAAACTCGCCCGGAGAGGCCACTTGCAGCAGAACCGTCTTGCCCTTGCGGGACGACACGGAAAGCTTCACCCGTCCCGCGCGCAGCAGGAACACGCCCGTGGGCGCGGCGCCTTCCTCGAACAGGACCGAGCCCTCGGGGCGCGCTTCCGTGGTCTGGCTGAAGCGCTTCAGCGCCTCGTGTGCGAGGTAGTCTGCTGCCGGGACTGTGTCTGCAAGATCGACGCAGCGTCCGTGACAGCCGTTGGAATTACGTTTCGCCACGCCCCTGATTGAAGCAGGTCGGGCAGGGCGTTGCTGTGACCCAAGTCACTTTCGCTGGTGATAGCGGTTACGCCGGGAGGGGTCAGGAGTTGGTCATTTGCTCCAGCGCCGGCTTGTTGCGAATCACCAGTGTGGAGCCCTTGATCTCGATCAGCTTCCTTTTCTTGAAATCGGAGAAAACGCGCGTCACCGTCTCGCGCGAGGTTCCAATCATCTGCGCAATCTCTTCGTGCGTCAGCGTCACCTTCATGCGCACGCCGTCCTTGCCAGCCTGGCCTTTCTGCGACCACTCCAGCAGCAGGCGCGCCACCTTCTCCGCTGTGGAATGGGAGAGTCCCAGAAAGCGGATCTCTTCGTAAGCGGAGTGGTAGTTCTGGCTCAACTGCTGCGCCACGCGCAGCGCCACTTCGCCGTGCTCCTTCAGATACTTGAGAAAGTCATCCCGGCGGATAAAGTTGGCCTGCGACGGCTCCAGTAATTCCACCGTCGCCTCGTAGTTCCTGCCGGAAACCGTGGCGCCCAGGCCCAGAACTTCACCGGGCTCCACCATTTTCAGAATCAGCGTCTTGCCGTCCGCCGAAGACGCGGTCAGCTTGGCGCGTCCCTGGCAGAGCACGAAAACACCCCGCGGCGCCTGCCCTTCCACAAACAGCACCGCACCCGTGGGATAGGACGCCGTGGAGCGAATCTGCTGCAGGTTCTTCAGGGCTCCCTGCGAGAGGTTGCAGAACAGCCTGTCCTCCCGAAGGTTGCAGGTCATGCAATTGTCAATGATGTCTAGGCCGTAGGGCGTGCGCACGGGGCGACTCCTGCTCAAAACTATACCATCACACGGGACGAGCGTCTCGGACATTGCGACGTTCGGCACGGCAGGTTCCTCGATAAACCGGAGGTGACATGGCTGGTTACCAGCCTAACGCACCGAGCAATCCCCCACAACGCCACGCTCAGGTATGCCTCCGCTCACGTTGGACGGAGGCCTAGGATGGCCGTGTTCAAGCGCGGCGGTGTTTGGTGGTACGACTTCCTCACGGCTGGCGTCCGCATCAGGCAGTCATCCCAGGCCAAGACCAAAGCCGAAGCACTGCACGCAGAGGCTCTGCGCAGATCTCAGCTTCTCCTGGACACGAGCCGTCGAGCAGGGTCGGCGCCGTCACCCCTTTTCGTTGACTTCGCACAGGACGAGTTTGCTCCCTGGTGCGCCAATGAGCACCAAGACCATCCGTCCACATACGCACGCTACATGCGTAGCATTAAGGCATTGGGGGACTTCATCGGCCAGAGAACCCTCCAGAGTATTGACGCCGGCCTAGTCGAGCGATACAAGCTGCAACGAAGCCAGCAGCCACGCAAGAACGCCAAGAGTCGCCGGTGTGTGACGCCGGCAGGGGTGAACCGCGATCTCTCTGTCCTACGGATACTCTTTAACCTGGCCGTGCGCCTCGGACAAGCTTCCTCAAACCCTGTCAAAGGCGTTCGTTTCCTACCGGAAAACAATCTGCGCATGCGGGTGATCTCGCGTGACGAAGAAGCGACCTACCTGAAAGCCGCCGGGCCACTCCTGCGGGACGTCGCGATCATCATGCTTGAGACAGGCATGCGGCCCGCGGAGGTCTGTCACCTGCAAAGGAGTGATGTGGACCTCCAGCTACGGAGTGCATCCGTTCGCACCGGGAAAACAATCTATGCCCGCCGACATATTCCGCTTACCGACAGAGCTTACGAAGTGCTGAGGAGCCGGGTTCTGAGTGGCAACGGCGAGTGGCTTTTCCCCTGCCCTTTTGACACAAATAAACCGGTTGGGGAGGTACGGAAAGCTCACGACGCCACGGTTAAGAGAGCGGGAATCAAACCTGTATTTCGTTTGTACGACCTGCGGCATACGGCGCTAACTCGCATGGCAATGTCGGGAATGGATCTTCCAACTTTAAGAGAGCTTGCTGGGCATTCGCAGATCCAGATGACTATGCGGTATGTGCATCCAACACCCGAACACAAGCGCCGAGCAGTTAGGCACTTCGAGCAGTCATTGGCGAGAACCCAACCGATAGCCTGAAGGGAATCCTCTTGGAACTAGGTAGTCCGGCCGGGCATTGGTTGCGGGGGCCCGCAATGCACCGAACGTACCCTCAATTCCCTTCCGTTTTGAACTACGGCATTCAGAAAAACCAGCTGCTGCCTGAGTTGTGTCGGAAGGAAATGGTTTTGGCCCAGTTTCCGATAAGCCGACTATACGTCCAGGTGACCGTAAATCGTTTAGACACGGAACGCGCCTCACACTCCCACGTCGGTGAGGTTTATCCCAGCGGCTTCCTGCCGCTTCCCGCGGGCAACATCCGGCGCGAGCCGCTGGCGGAGATCTACCAGCGATCGGCGCTGTTCCTCTCCTTGCGCGACCCTAGGAACCTAAAAGGGAAGTGCGGCGCCTGCGAGTTCAACGACGTCTGCGGCGGTTCCCGCGCCCGCGCCTATGCCGTCAGCGGCGATGTCTTCGCCGAAGAACCCTGTTGTGCCTACCTGCCCAGCCTCTATGGGCGGGCTGCAGCCCCGCCCCAAGCTGACTGACGCCTGGACGGCTGGGCTCCCACTTGCTTGGAGGACGGCGTGGAACTCCCGCCTTCCAGGGAGCCTTCCTTCGAAGTCGGAGGAAAAGCTCACTTGCATGGGCCGGGTCGGAGACGCGCTCTACGGGCAAGATAGGCACAGGCATTGGTGACGTTGGTCACGGCAAGTTAGTGAACCTCGGCTTTATGCTGCCACAGGCACGGTTGCGCGCCGCGGTTGGCTGGCGGGCAACACCGGCGTGGGGCTGCGCCCCAGGCTCGGTGCGCTGAGGTAACCCCATGATCAGCTTCACCGTGGAGAACGTCTTCATCCTGGCCGTTTTCCAGTTGCTGGTTTCGGGGCTGATCCTGTGCGGGACGGGCGCTGTCCTGTCGCTTCAGAGAGAGTCGGTTGTCCGGAAGATCTCGATTCTCGTCGGCATCGCCTTCAGTTTCTATTCCCTGCACCTGCTGCTGAAGGCGAGCCTTTATTACCACAACCTCGATCTACTCGCCCCCACCGCGCTGCCCGTGAGATGGGACCTGCTGGGACACGCCCTGGAAACGCTGGCATTGGTTTCCCTTGGCTTGGCCTACCTGCCCCATTTGGTTTCCGCCAGGCCCCGTGACTGGTGGCCTTGGAGTCTGCTGGCTGCTGCACTGGTATTCGTGGTGGTCAGTCCCCATGCAGCTCATGAACACTGGCCGGGGAGGGTGACCGGCTCGATTCTGGGCCCGGCAGTCAATGGCGTCTTCCTCATTGCGGTGGGGGCCCTGCACCTGCGCCGCAAGGGCCGTAAGGCGCTGTTTTCGGTGGCCCCCCTGCCGATCCTCTCAGCGGCCCAGTTCTTTGAAGCTGCCGCGCGCGCCCCCCGAAGTCCAGAGTGGCTGTGGGCTGCAGGACAGGCGGGCATGTTGCTTGGCCTGGGGCTGTTTGCGCTGGTAGTGGACGCCAGAAGCCGCAACCTCCAGGTACGTTTCTTCCTGCGATTGAACCTGACGTTTGTCGCGCTGGCGGGCTTGCTGATCCTAATCGTGACGGAAACGGAGCGGCGAGAATACTTGCGCTTTGCCGAAACCCATGCCGAGGAACTTGCGGAGTTCTTGCGCGGTCACGTGATTTACCTGCACAGCCGCGGCCGTCAGCCGGCAGAGATCCTCTCCAGTCCCGAGATCATCCACAAGGTCACCTCTGACTTGGGTCGCCCGAACGACCTGCACCGGGTCCGAGTCCACTTCCGCGGCTGGCAGATGGAGATGGCGCTGGCGTCGGACTGGACGGTGAGCCACGAGGTGTTTCCAGAAGGCTCCCGACTACCTCCAGCGCGCGAAGATGAACGCGGGCGGGTGTCCACGCTGGCTCCGGTTTTTGTCGTATCCGGCGGAGAAACCTTGGGACGAATCGAGTTTGACCAGGGCCTTCGTTCGATCAATCTTCAGGTGGCTCGCCAGATGCGGATTATCTTCATCACGTTCACCATCGCGGTGTTCGGCGCGGCGGCGCTGTTCGGGTTCACGGCCCACCAGGCCAACCGGACCATTCAGGGGCAGTTCGCGGAACTGGAAAGGACGCACGCCCAACTTGCCCATGCGGCGCGGCTGTCGTCCGTCGGCCAACTGGCCGGTGGGGTGGCCCACGAGATCAACAACCCCGCAGGGATCATCCTCACCACCTCTGATTATCTGCTGCGCGAGAGCGCGAACTCTGGACTGCCCGAGAGCGTCCGCGAGGATCTGGAGGCGATCCGGCGGCAGGCGCGGCGCATCTCCAACGTGGTCAACGAACTGCTCACATTCTCCCGGCCCACGGTACTCAACAAGCGGGTTACCGACATGAATGCGGTGCTGCAGGAAAGTCTGGGATTGGTTTCTCCCCGGTTTCGCAATCAACACGTGGAAGTCGCGCACCAGCTCGCTCCCGATCTGCCCCGGATCACCGCCGATCCCGGCCGGCTCGAACAGGTTTTCGTCAACTTGTTGAACAACGCCGCGGACGCGATGCCACACGGAGGCAAGCTTACGGTCGAGACCGCTGCCGGGCGCAGGAACGGTCGCAAGGAGCTGGTCGTCACCATCCGAGACACCGGAGTGGGGATCCCCGAACATCACTTGAAGAGCATCTTCGATCCGTTCTTTACGACCAAATCCAAGGGAGAAGGGACGGGGCTGGGGCTGTCGATCACCTACGGCATAGCCCGCGACCACGGCGGGCAGATTGAAGTGGAAAGCCAAGTGGATCACGGCAGCGTGTTTCGGGTTCGGCTACCAGCCGATGCGGTGAGCCATGGAGAACTGTAAAGTCCTGGTAGTGGAGGACGAAGCCGATATGCTCCGCGCCTGCCGGAAGATTCTCGAGCGCAAGTCCTATTGCGTGTTGACCGCATCCGACGGGCCGGAGGCGATGGACATCCTGCGGCAGGAGCCGATCGACGTTGCCGTGGTAGACCTGCGCCTGCCCACTATGGATGGGCTGCAGGTCATGCGCGAGGCCCGGCGGTTGAACCCGGAGACACCGGTGATCATCATCACCGCCTACGCCACGCTGGACACTGCGGTCGAGGCCGTGCGCGACGGGGCCTTTGACTATATTCCCAAGCCGTTCTCCATGGAACAACTGGAGATCGCGGTCGAGCGCAGCCTCTCCTATCGCCAGTTGCTGCAGCAAAACCGGCAACTGCAGCAGGAACTGCGCCGCGGCTACGAATTTGAGCGAGTGGTGCGGCACAGTCCACAGATGAGTGCGGTGCTCGACCTGGTGCGCAAGGTGGCGGCCACGGACGCCAATATCCTGCTGCGCGGCGAGAGCGGAACCGGGAAGGAGCTGATTGCCTGCTGCCTGCACACTGCCAGCCGGCGCAGCCAGGGTCCCTTCGTTCCTCTGGACTGCGCGGCCTTGCCGGAGAGCCTGCTGGAAAGCGAATTGTTCGGGTATGAGAGAGGAGCCTTTACCGGTGCGGTTTCTAATCGCACCGGGTTGCTGGCCTCGGCTGCGGGTGGCAGCCTCTTCCTGGATGAAATCGGAGACTTGTCGCCCAACCTGCAATCCAAGCTCTTGCGCGTGCTGCAAGAGCGGCAGTTCCGGCCGGTCGGAGGGCGCCAGCTCCTCGAGCTGGACGTGCGGGTGATTTCGGCTACCAACCGCAACCTGGACCAGATGCTGCAGGAAGGCAGCTTCCGCGAAGACCTGTTCTACCGGCTCAACGTAGTTTCCGTCCACCTACCGCCACTGCGCGAGCGACCGTCCGACGTGGCGCCGCTGGCGCAGTTCTTCCTCAAGGAACACCTCGACAGCGCCCGCAAGGGGGTGGGAGGGATATCCAGCGCGGCCATGATGGTGCTGCAGAACTACACCTGGCCGGGGAACGTACGCGAACTGAAGAACGTCATCTGTCGGGCCGTGTCGATAACCGAGAGCAACCAGATCACACCCCTAGATCTGCCGCCGGAGTTGCTGGAAGCCGCCACCCCGGCCAGCGCGTCTCGTCCACCGACCGGCTGCTTCCGCGAAGCCAAGATGCAGGCCGTTCAGCAATTCGAACGTGCCTATCTCGAACATCTGCTGCGGGAAACTCGCGGCAACGTATCCCTGGCCGCCCGGCAAGCCGGGATGAAGCGCAGCGCGCTGCACCGCATCTTGCACAGGCACGACTTCCACCCCGAGACTTTTCGCAAGGAGTCCCATGGGCAGTAGTGTCACAGTCTTGTGACACCTGTCGCGGAAAAGTGCCGGCCCAAGAAAAAGGGGGTTGCAC
>CAYRII010000039.1:0-14903 GCA_964424245.1 uncultured Terriglobales bacterium
TTGGGCGCGGTCCAGCGGCGCAAGAGCACGTAGAGGCCGATCCCCAGATAGATCAGCGCGATGAGGCGCAGGCCCAGGTTCAGGCTCTTGTCCGCCGGAACCAGAATGACGGAAACGTCCAGCGGGACCTGCTGCCGCTGGAGGCTGTAGGCAGCCTTGGTCCACACGCCGGTGCGGAACAACTGCCGGTTCAGGGAAGCAAAGCTGCGGATGGGCTGCTCGTTGAGGGCCACGAGCACGTCGCCGGAGCGCACGCCGGCGCGGTCGCCGGGACCTCCGGCCAATACGCGCTCCGCGCGCAGCGCGCCCTGCTGCTCCACCCACCACACGCCATCGGTGGCAACAGGATAGGATTGCTCTTGCTGATAGTTGATCCACGCGAACGCCATGGCCGCCACCGTGCACAATCCCAGCACAGCGGCCGTCACCCGGACTTGCAGTTCGCGCTTCATGGCCTGGCGCGGCGCAAAAAATGCGCCGCCGTTGTCCCTACGGACAGAAGTCTCCGCGCGATTCAACTGCAAGTTGGATGCCATGCTTTGGGCGACGGGCTGCCTGCTAAGCCCTTATTGCTTCGCCGGTTACGTCATTATAGGCGCGCCTGTACTAAATAACTACTATTTTTGGAATTGGTCTGTGGATTCCTGTATGGACCTCTATCCCTCCGCCCTATCACACACTTAGCAACATGCTATGCGCGCTCGCCAGACCCAACGCTGATAGGTTCCACTTTCTGGGATAGCCAAATTCTGGCGGTGTCCCAAACGCAGGATTAGGACAGTGCGCAAATTCTTCGATGTTTGTCAGGGGAGGCCGGCGCCGACCTGTTGGCTTGGACGCGAATCTTGCCGGCATCTACAATCCTTCCTGGCCGCGCGCAGCGGCGAAAATTTCATTCTTATCGTTTGCTGACAGGAAGAAACTATTTTGCCTGAAGACCTGAGCCTGGAAGAGTTGAAGCGGCGCCTGAAAGAGGGCGACTACCTGGAAATCTCCACCGGCGGCGGCGCCTTTGAAGTGTGGGCGGAACCGCTGGCCAACCCGCCAGCGGTGTACTACGAAGGCGAGCCGCATGCGCTTGCGGAACTGGAGCGCATCGCGGAAAAAATCGTCGGCGAGATGCGCCGCGGCGAGATTCGCTGCCGCTGGGTCGCCGATGACTAGCCGCCTGGAAGCCATCGCCGAGCGCGAAGAGCACCATCTCCTGAGGACGTACCTGCGATATCCGCTGGCCGTGGAGCGCGGCCGCGGCGTCTTCGTGTACGACGCCGAGGGAAAGCGCTACCTGGATTTAGTCGCCGGGCTGGGAGTAAATGCGCTGGGCTACGCGCATCCGCGCATTGTGAAAGCGGTGCGCCAGCAGGCGGCGCGCCTCCTGCATGTCTCCAACCTGTACTACCACGAATACCAGGGACGGCTGGCGGAGCGGCTGTGCGCGCTTTCCGGGATGGGGCGGGCGTTTTTTTCCAACAGCGGCACCGAGGCCATCGAAGGCGCGTTGAAGCTGGCGCGCGCCGTAGGTCATCAGCGAGGCGGAGAAGGGAAGTCGTCGCTGGTGGCGCTGGAAGGTTCGTATCACGGACGCACCTTTGGGGCGCTTTCGCTCACCGGGCAGGACAAGCACCGGCGTTCGTTTGCGCCGTTGCTGCCGGGCGTGAGCTTTGTGCCGCTGAACGATACGGCGGCGCTGGAGAAGGCGGTGGACGACTCCACCTGCGCTCTGGTGCTGGAACCCATCCTGGGCGAGGGAGGAATCCGGCTGTGCACGCCGGGGTTCCTGCGCGCGGCGCGCGCCGCCGCCGACCGTCACGCCGCCCTGCTCATCTTTGACGAGATCCAGTGCGGCCTGGGCCGCACCGGCCGCATGTTCGCGTTTGAGCACTTCGATGTGCGCCCCGACGTCCTCGCGGTGGCCAAGCCGCTGGCAGCAGGGCTGCCCCTGGGCGCATTCCTGCTGAAAGAAGAACTGGCCGGCGCCATCCTGCCTGGCGAGCACGGCACCACCTTTGGCGGAGGCCCGCTGGCCTGCCGCGTGGCGCTGGAGTTCCTGAGCATTGTGGAAGACGAGAATCTTCTGGAACAAGTGCGGCGCGTGGGAGCGTATCTGGGTGAGGGGCTGAAGGGCCTGGCCACACGCTTCCCCGCGGCGCGCGAGGCGCGCGGACTGGGGCTGATCCAGGCATTGGAACTGAGTGTCCCCGCGCGACCTTTGGTGGAAGCGGCCCTGGGGGAGGGTGTGCTCCTGAACAGCACGCAGGAAACCGTACTGCGCTTCCTGCCCCCGTATCTGCTCGAGGAGAAGCACGTGGACAGGGGCCTGCGCGTCCTCCGGAAACTGTTGCGCAAACTGCCTGGCAAAGCGCGTGCGGGATGAAAAGACGGGGGAGCCGAAGCTCCCCCAGTTTGGAAGCGAAAGAGGCGAACTACTATAAAGCTTGGACGAATTCCCGGGCCCCGGCGTTGCCTCGAAAGAAGAGAGAGTTGGAAATCATGATGACGCGAATGCCTCCGCCGCCTCCGCTGCCGCCGGGTGTGGAGGAGCGCTTCGCCAACGTGGATGGAGTGCGCGTCCGCTACCTCGAGGGCGGCGCCGGGCCGCCGCTCGTGCTCATCCACGGCCTGCTGGGATATTCCTTTTCCTGGCGGCTGAACCTGGAGGTTCTGGCCGGGAACTCCAGGGTCTATGCCGTGGACCTGCCGGGCGTGGGATTTTCCGACCGGCCGCGCGGAATGAACGCCTCGCTCACCGCTTCGGCCGACCGCATGCTGCGCTTCCTGGACGAGGTGGAAGTGGACACGGCCGACCTGGTGGCAACGTCGCACGGCGGCGCCCTGGCCCTGAAGATGGCGCTCGCCGGCGCGGAGTCCGGACGGCAGCGTGTGCAGAGCCTGGTTCTGGCGGCGCCCGCCAACCCCTGGTCGGCGCATGGCAAGCGCCTCTCGCGCGCGCTGGGCAGCACGCCAGGGCGATGGCTGGTGCCGCACCTGGTTCCGCTCCTGGCGCCGTGGTGTGCCGGGTGGTTCCTGCGCCGGCAGTATGGCGACCCGAGACGCGTGCCTCCAGGCACCGTCGAAGGATACCTGGCGCCGCTGTCGCATCCCGGGATGGTGAACTACGCGCTCCAAGTGCTGCGCCACTTCAACCGCGACTTGAAGGAACTGGGAGCGTTGTTGCCCGCGCTTGCCGGCCTGCCGGTCCTGTTTCTCTGGGGCACGGCTGACCCCATCGTGCTGCCCGATTCCATCGCCCCGTTGCGCGCGCGCCTGCCCGGCTCCGAGCTCGTCGAGCTTCCCGGCGTGGGACACCTGCCCTACGAGGAATCGCCGGAGGCGTTCAACGCCGCGGTGGGTGCCTTCCTCTCGCGTGCGCGTGCCGCCCACGCCCATGTCACAATCAAGGGAAGCGCCTGAGGCCGCGCCCGCATCCAACCGCCAGGACTCGGTGAGGACCACCATCAAACGCGCGCTGCTGCTGGTGACCGGCTGGGCCTTTGTGCTGGTGGGCATCGCCGGCCTCTTCCTGCCGGTGCTGCAGGGCGTGCTGATGATTCTGATCGGACTGGTCATCCTTTCCGGCGAGTATGTTTGGGCGCACCGTCTTTTGCAAAAGCTGCGCGCGCGTTATCCGCGGCTTTCGCAGAAGCTCGACCAAGCCCGGGAGCGCGGCAACGCGTGGCTGCGAAAGTTTTCCGGGCGCAGCTCAGACACGGGATCGTAAGCAGCCATTCGTAATTCGCAACCGGCTTTGCCCGGGTCGCGCGGCCGGGCGTATGCTTGCAGGCGGCCGCGAGTTGCGGCTCTTTTTCCTCATGGTTGCCTGGCTGCAATCCGTTCTTCGCGGGGTGGAGCGCGAGGCCTGGATCCGTTTCTTCATCGCCGTGGCCGGGCTGACGGTGGCCTTTGCGGCCGCCGTCTATTCCACCGTCTTTCGCGAGGCGGGAAGCCTGGTGGGCACGGCGATTGCCGCCTCGGCGGCGCTGCTGATCGCCGGCGTGGTGGCGCTGACCACGGTGCCCTACCTGGCGCGGCGCGTGGCGCTGGAACGCGTGCGCGACGCCTTCGACTACGACATCACGCGCGAGGGCGCGGTCTATCTGGTGGTGGCGCTGGTGATCGGCGTTGCCGCGCTCAACACCGGCAACAACCTCCTGTTCATCGTGGTTTCGGCGATGCTGGCCGGAGTGGTGGTCTCCGGTGTGGCCTCGGCGGGCGTCTTGCGCGGGCTGGAGCTGGAAGTCTCGCTGCCGCAGCACATTTTCGCCGGCCGCAGCGTCCTGGGACGGCTTTCGCTGCGCAACACGCGGCGCGCGGCGCCTTCGTTTTCCGTGAGCGTGGTGCCGCCGCGGCTGAAGAAGGCCAAGCAGCGCTGGGAGTGGCAGCGTTCCGTGTTCGCGTTTCCCTTCCGGCGGCCGCCGGAGAAGCAGTGGCTGCGCCTGCCCGACCTTTCCCTGCGCAAGGTTGCAGAGCCTGAGGTGAAGTCCGGCCTGCTGCGCGGCGCGGTGTACTTTCCGTATTTGCCGGCGCGCGCCACGCAATCCGCCGACCTGGCGCTGAGCTTCGAGCGCCGCGGCCGCTACCAGCAGGATGGCTTCGGCGTGGCCACGCGCTTTCCTTTTTCCTTCCTGGTTAAGACGCGCCGCATTCCCCTGAAGCGCGAGGTGATCGTGTTTCCCGCCGTGGATGCGACCGACGAATTGTTCGAAGTGCTGCCGCTGATCACCGGCGAATTTGAGGCCTTCGTGCGCGGCCGCGGCTACGACCTCTACCGCATCCGCGAGTACATGCCGGAGGATACAGCGCGCCACGTGGACTGGAAGGCCACGGCCAAATCGCAGTCCCTGAAGGTGCGCGAGTTTACCCGCGAGGACGAGCGCAAGCTGCGCATTGTGTTCGACAACCCCGCGCCCGGCCGCATCTCCGCCGAGGAATATGAGCGCGCCGTGGCGCTGGCGGCCTCGCTGAGCTGGCACTTCGCCGGGGAAGACACCGACCTCGCCTTCGCCGCCGAAGGCTACGAGGGCGCACCCGACGTCTACGAGTTTCTGCACTACCTGGCGCTGGTAACGCCGCGCGCCGGAGCCTCCGTGTTGGATCAATTGCAACTCACCGACGATTACAACGTCATTCTTACCACCCGGGCCCGGGGGTCCATCCCTACGCGACTGTGGGCCTGCTCGTACTTCATCTTCCTGGAAAACGGCGCGACCAAGGGCGCCCCGCAGCTGCCCGCGGTGGGCCTTTCTGGACCGGCGGCGGCCTCGTAACCGCCGGCGGCATCCTTTTTCCCTGATCCGGAATCTCTACTGTTGCAGGATGGCCTAGCGCGCGCTTGCCTTGCTTGTGCTGTGCTTTGCTCCGGAGTACGATTTCGGAAGCGCGTCATTCTGGAAACGTAACGAAAGTTTTCCTGTAGCCAGTCAGACACCGGAAGGAGTGCAGAGTTATGAAACGTCATTTCGCATCATCCCTGGCACTGATTCTTATCCTCATGCTGGCCGCGCCCGGGGCGTTTGCCTACCAGAAAGGGAAAAAGAAAAAGAGCGTGAAAGCCGCGGAGACCGCGCCCACGGTGCCGCCGGGCACGCCCGTGCAGGTGCGCATCATCGAGGACCTGGACAGCGCCACCGCGCAGCCCGGCGATGTGTTTCACGGAACACTGGCCGAAGCCATCGTTTCCGGCGGCAAGACGCTGTACCCGAAAGGCGCCGACGTTACAGGGCGCGTGATGGCGGCCAAGGGTTCAGGGCGGCTGACCGATCCCGGAATCCTGGAGCTGGAGCTGACCTCGGTGCGCTCGGGATCGCTGGAAACCAAGCTTTCCACCGCGCCCTTCAAGATCAAGGGTGAGTCGCACACCAAGAGCAACGTCACCAAGATCGGCGGCGCGGCCGCAGCGGGCGCCATCATCGGAGCCATCGCCGGCGGCGGCAAGGGAGCCGCCATTGGCGCGGGCGTGGGTGCGGCGGCGGGCACCGGCGTGGCCGCGGCCACCGGCAAGAAGGAAGCCAAGGTGGAGTCGGAGGCCATTCTGGAGTTCACGACGGCGCAGCCGGCGGCTACGGAAACAACCTCCACAGCGCCGGCCACCTCATCCAGCCAGGTGAAGAGCTACGACGAGGAAGACATACCTGCGGAGATGGGTTTCAGCGCGCGCGACCGCCGCCTGGTGCGCAACTGCTTCCGCGACCACGCCTCCAACCTGCCTCCGGGACTGGCCAAGCGCAGCGAATTGCCTCCGGGCCTCGAGCGCCAGCTGCAGAAAAACGGCACGCTGCCTCCGGGCCTGCAGAAGCGCGTGGAGCCGCTGCCCGAAATCTGCGAGAACGAGCTGCCGCGCCTGCCGCGCAACCTGGAGCGCGTGGTGTACAACCGCCGCGTGATGCTGATTGATGCGGCCAGCAAGATCCTTGACATGTTCGATCTTGACGCCGAGTAGTATGATGGGTGGCGCGCGGCGTGCCCCAACGCGCCGCCCGCATCTGCGGCGAGGAGACCCATGGCGAGCATCTACGAACTGGTGAAGGACCGTCCCGTCTACACCGTCGAGGCCGGCCAGACCGTGCTGGAAGCGGTGGAACTCATGGTGCAGCGCAACATCGGCGCCGTTCCCGTGCTGCAGAACGGCGAGCTGATGGGCATCTTCTCCGAGCGCGACCTGATGAAGCGCGTGGTGGCCGGCGGCCGCAGCCCGGGCAGCACCAAGGTCTCCGAGGTCATGACCCCTCGTCCCTACACCGTGGGTGTGGACGAGACCTTCCAGAACTGCATGTTTCTCATGCGCGAGCACGGCTTCCGCCACCTGCCCGTGGTTGAAGGCAACCAGTTGCGCGGGCTGGTCTCGCTGCGCGACGTGCTGCTGCGCGACCTCACGGAGAAGAACGACGAAGTCAGAATGATGCGCGCTTACATCCAGCAGACGGTTCCGGGACAAACCTAGCGCTCCGTTTCGCCAATCTCCAGCAGACCAGACTTGCGCCGCCAGCCGAACGCTCACTGCCTGGCCTTCTCCCGGTGCTACAATCCCCGCGGAAACTCCTTTCCATGAGCTTTGCCACAGTCGTCAAGCGGCTGCGGAAAATCGCCGGTCCGGACGCCGTTCTCGACCGCCCGGAAGACCTCATGCTTTACGAGTATGACGCGGGGCTGGCCTGCGCCACGCCGCAAGCCGTCGTCTTTCCCCGCAGCACGGAACAGGTGGCGGAGATCGTCCATCTGGCCGCCGAAGCGGGCGTTCCTATCGTGCCCCGCGGCGCCGGCACCGGGCTGAGCGGCGGTTCCATCGCCCGCGACGGCGGCATCATCCTGGGCTTTTCGCGCATGAATCACATCCTGGAGCTGGATCTCGATAACCAGCGTGCCGTGGTCGAGCCCGGTGTGGTCAATCTGGATCTCTCCAACGCCGTAGCCGGCGCGGGCCTGTACTTTGCGCCCGACCCTTCCAGCCAGAAGGCCTGCACCATCGGCGGCAATGTGGCGGAAAACTCCGGAGGGCCGCATACCCTGGCCTGTGGCGTCACCGTGAACCACGTCACCGGCCTGGAAGTGGTGCTGCCCGACGGGCGTGTGGTGGAGTTCGGCGGCAAGGCGGCCGGCGTTGCGGGCTACGACCTCACCGGTTTCTTCGTGGGCTCGGAGGGCACGGTGGGCATCGCCACCAAGATTGTGGTCAAGCTCACGCGCCTGCCGGAAGCGGTGGCCACGCTGCTGGCCATCTTCCACACTGTGGATGATGCCGCCCACACCGTGGTGGCGCTTACCTCGGCGGGCATCACGCCGGCGGCGCTGGAAATGCTCGACGGCTGGACCTTGCGCGCCGTGGAAGAAGCCACGCATGCGGGCTATCCCATGGACTCCGGCGCCGTGCTTCTGATTGAGGTCGAAGGCTTGCGCGAGGAAGTGGAAGAGCAGGCTGAGGCCGTCTCCGGCATCTGCCAGATGCAGAAGGCGCGCGAAGTGCGCCGCGCCCAAAACGAGCGCGAGCGCCAGCTTCTGTGGTCCGGTCGCAAGAACGCCTTTGGCGCCATCGGGCGCATCTCGCCCTCGTACTACGTGCAGGATGGCGTCATCCCGCGCACGCGCATTCCTGATACCCTGCGCCACATCGAACAGGTGGCGCGCAAGTACTCGCTCACCATCGGCAATATCTTCCACGCCGGCGACGGCAATCTGCACCCGCTGATCCTGTTCGACGTGCGCGACCCGGAGCAGTCGCGCCGCACGCACGCCGCCGGGCGGGAGATTCTGGAATACTGCGTTCAGGTGGGTGGTTCCATCACCGGCGAGCACGGCGTGGGCATGGAAAAAAACGAGCTCATGCCGCTGCTGTTTTCCGCCGACGACCTCGAGGTGATGACGCGCCTGCACGACGCCTTCAATCCGCGCTCCCTGCTCAACCCGGGCAAGTTGTTTCCCGCCAGCCGCAGTTGCCGGGAGACGCTGGCCTCGGCGCATCCCGCCGCCGGCCTGGGCCTGGACTCGCCGAGGGCCGAAGCATGAGTGCCGCTCCGGCACTGCCGTCGCTCGCCGAAGAGCTGGCCGCCATCGCCGGCCCGGAATTCGTCAACGACGATGCCGGAATGCTGCGTGTGTTTGCCGTGGATGGCATCGCCCCCGCGATCTCGGTTTCACCCGGGTCCGCCGAAGAAGTCGCCGCCATTCTCCGCCTGGCGTCGGCGCGCGACCTGGTAGTGGTGCCCTGCGGCGGCTTCACCCATCAGGACCAGGGCGGCATCCCCAAGCGCGCCGACGTGCTTCTCAAGACCGGGCGCCTGCGCGCGCTGCGCCACTACGATGCCGGCGATTTGACGCTCGGCGCCGATGCCGGCATGACGCTGGCCGAAGTGGAGCGCACCCTGGCCGTGCACCGCCAGTTTCTGCCTCTCGAAGTGGCGCGCCCGGAGGCTTCGACGCTCGGAGGCGCGCTGGCCGTGGCCGCCCACGGGCCCCTGCGCCACGCCTACGGCGGCGTGCGCGATTTTTGCATCGGCATCACGTTTGTCACCGGCGACGGAAAAATCGCCCACGGCGGCGGGCGCGTGGTGAAAAACGTCGCCGGCTACGACTTGATGAAGCTGCTGGTAGGCAGCTTCGGCACTCTCGGCGTCATCGTGGGCGCCAGCTTCAAGGTGTTTCCCCGGCCCAGCGCTTCGCGCTCGTTTCTTTGCGAATTCCCGGAAGCGCGGGAGGCTGCGGCGTTTCGCGATCGCGTGCTGCGCTCCCCGCTCCGGCCCGAGTGTTTGGAAGTGCTCTCGCCTCGCGCCGCCGAGTATTTGAAGGATTCCATTCCCGGCGCCGAGTCGAAGGCGGTCGGAAGAAGCGCCCCTGAGGCCTGGCGCGTGGCCCTGCGCGCCGCGGGCTCGGAAGCCGTTCTGGCCCGCTACGCACGCGAGCTGGGTGCGGCTGTTTCCACCGAGCTCGAAGGCCAGAGCGAAGCCGCCTTCTGGCGCTCGGTCATCACCTTTTCCGAAAGCGTCGAGGGGCGCCATCACAATGCCATGATCCTTCACCTGGCGTTGCCCATCGCCGCGGTGGCGGCGGCGCTGGCCGCCGCCGAGCAGATCGCGCTGGACCACGGCTTTCTGATGGCCGCCGTGGGACGCGCCGGCGCGGGCGCCCTGGTTGTCGCCCTCATCCCCATTCTGGTGGATCCGCCCGCGGCGCCGCTCTACGCCGCCGCCGTCAAGCTTCTGCGCCTGGCCCTGCCCCACGATGCCACCGCCGCCGTGGCCCGCTGCCCGCGCGAAGCCAAGTCCTATTTCAGCGTCTGGGGCACAACGCCCACCGAACTCGACTCCATGCGCGGCGTGCAGCGCGCGCTTGATCCCAAGAGCGTCCTCAACCGCGGGAGGTTCATGCTTTGAGCGCGCACCTCGATCCTGTAGCTCCGGACGTGGAGGAATCCTCCAGCGGTTCGCACTTTTCCTCGCCCGACCGTCCCACCTGGGACCTCTACTCCGTCTGCATTCACTGCGGGCTGTGCCTGAATCACTGTCCCACCTACCGCGTGCTGGGGATGGAAGCGGATTCGCCCCGCGGGCGCATCTACCAGGTGCTGCAGGTGGACTCTGGACGGCTGCCCATCGGCGAGTCATTTGTCACCCACATCGATCGCTGCCTGGATTGCCGCGCCTGCGAAACCGCCTGCCCCTCGGGCGTGGAGTACGGGCGCATCGTGGAGCGCGCGCGCGCGGAAATCGAGCTGCACTATCGCCGGCCGTGGTTCGAGCGCCGCCTGCGCCAGTGGTTCTTCCGCCGCCTGCTGCCGGATTACGAACGCCTGGCGCGCACGGCCGCCTGGCTGCGCTTTTTCCAGCGCTCGGGGCTGGAGGCATTCCTCCGCCACAGCGGCCTGCTGAAGCTTTGCGGCGTGGCGGATGTAGCCGCGCTCGCCCCGCGCATCGCGGACGATTTTTTCTTCCGCGAAATGGGCCGCACGTATCTCGCTGCCGGGGAGCATCGCGCCAGCGTGATGTTTTTGGCCGGATGCGTGGCCAGCGTCGCCTTCGCCGAGCTCAACCGCGCCACCATCCGCGTCCTGCAGGCCAACGGCGTCGAGGTGTTTGTTCCTCTGGAGCAGTCGTGCTGCGGCGCGCTGGCAACTCACGCCGGCTTCCGCGAAGAGGCGCGCGCGCTTGCCCGCCGCAACCTCGAAGCCTTCCAGGGCGGCGAGCACGACTTCATTCTCACCAACGCCGCCGGCTGCGGCGCCACCCTCAAGGAGTATGAAGACCTGCTGGCCAGCGACGACGACGAAGCCAGAGAAGCGCGGGCGTTTGCCGCCCGCGTGCGCGACGTCACCGAGTTTCTGGCCGAGCTCGGCCTGCGCCCGCCGCGCCGCAAGGTCCCATGCCGCGTCACCTATCAGGACCCGTGCCACCTGGCGCACGCGCAACGCATCCGCTCCGCCCCGCGCCAGCTTCTGGAGGCCATCGGCGCCGAACTGGTCGAAATGCCTCACTCCGACCACTGCTGCGGCTCCGCCGGCATTTACAACGTGGTGGAGACCGAGCTTTCCATGCAGATTCTCGACGCCCGCATGGAAGACGTGGCTTCAACCTCTGCCGAAGTGATTGCCACCGCCAACGTGGGCTGCATGCTGCAACTGCGCGCCGGTGTGCGGCGGCGCGGCCTCGGGATGGAAGTCAAGCATGTGGTCGAGCTGCTGGACGAGGCATACGGCGATTGACGAATGGATCCACACGGCGCATTCCCGGGATGGCTGAACCAGCTATGGTGGGTGCTGATGCCGGGCGTGTTGCCGGTAGCGGCGATCGGCCTGGCTGTCAGTGTCTACTTGCCCCGGCTCGCCGAGAGAGCAGAAGACCGTGCAACCGGGCTCGGTGTTGTGGCGGGCGGCGCTAACGAGATGACGGGGCTGTTTCTTGTTTCCTGGCTGGCGGTCTCGGTGGTTCTCATCCACCTCTGGCTTTTGTTGGCGGGCGGCTTCGCCGTTACGCGAGAAGCGCACCTTCGTCCTGGGGAAAAATGGAAGTTAATCGGGGTCGGGCTGGCACTATTCGCAATTTACAGCCCGATCCTGTTGGTTCTGTTGGGGCAATTGGGTCTGTTCCTGCAGGCGTTAACAGATTGACCGTACAAGCCCGCAAAGAGGGATGTTAGTGATCAACCGGAGAAGCGCCGCCCCGCCAGCAGAACGATCACGTTCACCGCGCTGACCGCCGTCAGCGGAATGGCGAAATCCTGCAGCGGTATCAGAGGCGCGTTGAGAAAGACCAGCGCCAGGCTCCAGCAGAGCGCGATTCTCCGTGCGGCATCTTCACCGCGCCACAAGCCGCGCGTTTGCCATAAACAAGCCAGGCCGCAGCCCACCAGCAGCACGCCCAGCAATACGACGGAATAGAAATGGAAGCCGTAGTGGAACTCGAGCTCGCCCCCGAAGCCTTTTCCTTCCAGCGCGCGGCGCAGCACGCCCACTAGGTGTCCCCCGCCGAGGAGAAAGTTTGCCAGCCCGCAGAGGGCGTTGCTCGCCACGGTGATCCACTTCGACGCGGAATGTGGCAGGTTCATGGTGGCCCGCTGGATTTGGGCGCGAAGCGCTGGAGCGTACTCCCGGCTACACCACGTCCGCGGCCTTGTCCACGTCCGACACGCCCAGAATGATCAGCGCGCGCGTCTCGCCCTTGACGATGGAGCCGTAGGCGTAGTGCACGTTGATGCCCTTGTCGGCCAGTTTGCGCGTGATCTTGCCCAGCGCGCCCGGCCGGTCCGTCAGGCGCACGGCCACCGCCTCTTCCTCACGATAGGGAACTTTGAGGTTGTCGAGGACTTTCTTCGCGGTGGCGATGGGCACAGCCACCATGCGGATGCCGCCCTCGGTTGAAGGTGCTGCCATCACCGCCTGGATGTTGACTGCTACTTTGGCCATTTCGGTACAAAGGTGCGCCAGCGTCCCCGGCTTGTTTTCAGCTTTGATCATCAACTGCGTTACGCGTGCCATGAAGCCTCCGTTGTGGAAAATCGCCTGCCCGGCTATTTCTTCTCGCCCAGAATCTCTTCTTCCTCTTTGCCCTCCTGGCTCAGTTTCAGGAGGACGCCGTAATCTTCCAGCGTGGAGGTGTCGCCGCTGACCGATTTCGTGGTCACAATCTCGCGCAGCAGGCGGCGCATGATCTTGCCCGATCGCGTCTTGGGCAGCGCGGCCACAAAGTGGATGCGCTCCGGCCGCGCCAGCGATCCAATCTCGTGCGCCACCCACTCCCGCAGCTCGTCGGAAATGGCGTCGCCCGAAGCGGCATCCTGTTTCAGGGTGACGAAGGCATGGATGGCCTCTCCCTTGAGCTCGTGCGGCGCGCCCACCACCGCCGCCTCGGCCACCGACTTGTGCCGCACCAGCGACGACTCCACTTCCATCGTGCTCAGCCGGTGCCCGGCCACGTTGATCACGTCGTCCACCCGGCCCAGCATCCAGATGTAGCCGTCGTCGTCGCGCGTGGCTGCGTCGCCCGTAAAGTACTTTCCCGGGAAGCGCGACCAGTAATTCTCTTTGTAGCGCTCCGGATCGTTGTACAACGTGCGCAGCATCGAGGGCCACGGCCGCGTCAGCACCAGATACCCTTTGCCCGTCTTCACCGGCTTGCCTTCGTCATCCACGATTTCCACCGCCACGCCGGGCAGGGGACGCGTGGCTGATCCCGGTTTGGTGGGCGTGGCGCCGGGCATGGGTGAAATCAGGATGCTGCCCGTCTCCGTCTGCCACCAGGTGTCCACGATGGGGCAATGCTCCTTGCCGATCACCCGGTGGTACCACTTCCACGCCGTAGGATTGATAGGCTCGCCCACTGTCCCCAGCAGGCGCAGGGAAGAAAGGTCGCGCCCGTTGGGCCAGTCGTCGCCCTGGCGCACAAACGAGCGGATGGCCGTAGGCGAGGTGTAGAAAATCGAAACCCTGTACTTCTCCACAATGCGCCACCAGCGATCGGGCTTGGGCCAGTCCGGCGCGCCTTCGTACATCAGCGTGGTCGCTCCCGCCGCCAGCGGTCCGTAGACCACGTAGGAGTGTCCCGTCACCCAGCCAATGTCCGCCGTGCACCAGTAGGTGTCCTCTTCCTTCAGGTCGAAGACCCAGCGCATCGTAGCCAGCACCTGCGTCAGATAGCCGCCCGTGGAGTGCACCACCCCTTTGGGCTTGCCCGTGGTGCCGGAGGTGTAGAGCACGTAAAGCGGGTGCTCGCTGTCGAGCTTTTCCGCGGGACAAACCTCCGAGGCGCCCGTGGTCAGGTCGTCCCACCACAGGTCGCGTCCCGGCGTCATCTGCAGGAGCAGGTTCAGGCGCTTGTGCACAATCACGTGCTTCACGCTGGGGCAGGCGTTCTCCGCCAGCGCCTCGTCCACCGCCTGTTTCAGCAGAATTTCCTTGCCGCGGCGCAGCCCGCCGTCGCAAGTGATGACCACTTCCGCCTCCAGGTCCTGAATGCGCGTCTTCAGCGCCTCGGCGGAGAAGCCGCCGAACACCACCGAATGCGTCACCCCCAGCCGCGCGCAGGCCAGCATGGCGATGGCAGCCTCGGGAATCATGGGCAGGTAGAGAATGGCGCGCGCGCCCGCCTTCAGCCCCAGCGCCTTCAGCGCGTTGGCAAACTTGACCACGCGCACGTAGAGCTCCTGGTAGGTCAGGATGCGCTGCTCGAAGTTTTCTCCCTCCCACAGGATGGCGGCCTGGTTGCGCCGCCGCGTGGTCAGGTGCCGGTCCAGGCAGTTGTAGGCGACGTTGGTCTTCGCTCCCACAAACCACTTGGCAAACGGCGCCTCCGACCAGTCCAGCACCTTCGTCCAGGGGGCAAACCAGTGCACCTCGCGCGCCCGCTCCGCCCAAAACTTCTCCGGATCGGCGGCGGCGGCGGCGTAAAGCTTCTCGTACTCCTCCATGGAGCGCACGGAGGCGTTTTTCTGGAAATGTTCCGGCGGCGGGAAAAGTTCTTTCTGGTCCATGGGGTTTCTTGAGGAAAGGGGAAATTGTACAGGAGGGCAGAGGGAATTCGGATGCCAATCGCCGGGGCAGGGCAGCGCCCGGCGGTCAGCCGCGCTCGCTCTGCCGGCGCCGCAACGGAACCAGCCCCTGCAGCCGGTCGTCGCGCAGGTAGAGCCCCAGCCACACCATCGCTCCGACGATCACCGGCCCGAAGAATGGGTCGTCCACGCGCACATGGGTGGCCGTGGCGCCGCCCAGGTACCCCGTCAGCAGGATGGCGCCCAGCACCGACGTGCGCGGAATCACATACACAGCCGTACAGGCGAGCTCCAGAATGCCAATCGGGAGAATCACACTGTCGTCATATCCCAGCCGCACCATACCTTCGAGTGCAGGCGGCACTTTCAGCAGTTTCATGGAGGCGCTGAACAGCAGCAGCAGTACCGGCAGCGCGCTCACAATGCGTCCCGCCCAG
>CAYRII010000040.1:0-14806 GCA_964424245.1 uncultured Terriglobales bacterium
ATCCCAAGGTGATCATGCAGCGCGTGCCGGCGCAGATCCAGCATCAGATCGTGGACGACCCGGCGGCCAGCCCGTTTTTCGATCCCTTCAAGCGCTTTCCCAAAGAGCTTGACGCCGCCGAGCAGGAGCGCCTGTCCGGCGAGGCCAAGAAAGTCATCGCGGAAAAAATCGTGCCCGCCTACCGCCAGTTCAAGAAGTTCTTCGAGGAAGAATACTTTCCCGCGTGCTTTGACCAGGTGGGGGCGTGGCAATTGCCGCAGGGCCAGGAGCTGTACGCCGCGCGCGCGAGCATGTTTACCACCACCGACATGACGCCGCAGCAGATCCACGAAATCGGCCTCCGCGAAGTGCAGCGCATCCGCGGAGAGATGCAGGGCGTCATGGACAAGGTCGGGTTCAAGGGCACGCTCAAGGAGTTCTTCCAGTTCCTGCGCAGCGATGCGCAGTTCTACTACAAAACCCCGCAAGAGCTGCTGACCGCCTATCGCGCACTCTCCAAGGAGATTGATCCCAACCTGGTGAAGGTGTTCAAGACCATTCCACGCATGCCCTACGGCGTGGAGCCCATTCCCGCCGCCATCGCGCCGGATACCACGACGGCTTACTATCGCGAGCCCGCGGCGGACGGTTCGCGCGCGGGGACGTACTTCGTGAATCTGTACAAGCCCGAGGTGCGGCCCAAGTACGAGATGATGGCGCTCTCGCTGCACGAAGGCGTGCCCGGACACCACTTCCAGATCGCGCGCGCGCAGGAGCTGGGCGACATTCCCAAGTTCCGCCGCTACGGCGGCTACACCGCCTTCGTGGAAGGCTGGGGGCTCTACGCCGAGTCGCTGGGCGAAGACATGGGACTGTATGGCGATCCCTATGCCAAGTTCGGCCAGCTCACCTACGAGATGTGGCGCGCCGTGCGCCTGGTGGTGGATACCGGTATGCACACCATGAAGTGGGACCGGCAGAAGGCCATCGACTTTTTCCTCGATAACGCGGCCAAGCAGGAGCTGGACGTGATCAACGAAATCGACCGCTACATCGCCTGGCCGGGACAGGCGCTGGCCTACAAGGTGGGCGAGCTCAAGTTCAAGGAGCTGCGCGCGCGCGCCAGGAAGGAACTGGGCGACAAATTCGACGTGCGCGAGTTTCACGATATGTTGCTGGGTTCAGGCGCGCTGCCTTTAGACACTCTGGAGCGCGACGTCGATGCGTGGATTGCAGCCAAAAAGGGCGGGAAGAAAGCGGATTAGAGCAGTCAACCACAAAAGGACACGAAGGAACACGAAGGCAAGAAAGAAACATCAACGCAAGCGAAGCATGCGGCTGGTGCCGCGGGCATTCTATGCGCGTGATCCGCGCCGGGTGGCGCGCGAGTTGCTCGGGAAAATCGTGGTGCGCCGCGGCCTGAAGGGTCTGGCCGGGCGCATCGTCGAGGTGGAGGCTTACCTAGGCTCGGGCGACCCGGCGGCACACGCCTCCGTCGGCCCCACCGCGCGCAACCGCGTGCTGTTTGGGCCACCCGGTCACGCCTACATCTATTTCATTTATGGGAATCACTACTGCCTGAATTTGAGTTGCATGCGGCCGGGGGAAGCGGGCTGTGTGCTGATCCGGGCGCTGGAACCGCTGGAGGGCACGCGCGCGATGGCGCGAGCGCGCAGGCTGGGGCCAGCGAAAGACACGCCCGCCCGGCTGCGGCAGTTGACCAGCGGGCCAGGGCGTTTGTGCGCGGCGCTGGGTATTACGCGCCGTCGCGACAACGGAAAAGATTTGACTGCCCGTTCGTCTGACCTTGTGATCTGCGACGACAGCTACCGCCCGCGGCGCATCCGGGCCACGCCGCGCATCGGCATCCGCAAGGCGGCAGAAAAGCGGCTGCGGTTTGTGGTGGAAGGAAATCCGTTTGTCTCCGGGCCGCGAAGAGTAGCGACGGCATCGCGAAAGTAGGATTTTTTCGGCGTGGTTCGCTCCCGGTGCGGTTCAACCTTTCGCCGTTGGCAGGATCAGATTGTCGATGAGGCGCGCGGGGCCAACGTGCGCGGCCACGGCCACGAGCGCGCCCCGGGCGACGTCTGCCACCGGCTCGAGGGTGTCGTTGTCCACGATCTCCACGTAGTCCAAGCGCACTTCGGGCTCCTCGAGGAAGATGCGCTGTGCAGCGTCGATGAGGCGGGCGCTGTGGCGCTCGCCCTTTTCCCAACGCGCTTGCACGCGCCCGAGCGCACGGTAGAGCACGGTGGCCGAGGCGCGCTCCGCGGGGCTGAGGTAGGCGTTGCGCGAGCTCATGGCCAGCCCGTCCGCCTCGCGCACGATGGGGCAGACGACGATCTCCACGCCCATGTCCAGGTCGCGCACCATCTTGCGGAGGATGGTGCATTGCGCTGCGTCCTTCTGGCCGAAGAAGGCGGCGTCGGGCTCGACCATGTGGAACAGCTTGGCGACGACGGTGGTGACACCGCGGAAGTGGCCGGGGCGCGAGCGCCCGCAGAGCCGCTCGCTCAGGCCTTCGACCGCGACCCAGGTTACGGCCCCAGCCGGGTACATCTCTTCGACGGAGGGCGCAAACACCAGGTCCACGGACTCGCGCTCCAGCAGTGCGCAATCGCGCTCCAAGGCGCGCGGATATTTCTCGAAGTCTTCGCTGGGGCCGAACTGGGTGGGGTTGACGAAGATGGAGGCAGCGACCACATCGCACTGCGCCCGGGCCGCGCGCACCAGGGAGAGATGTCCTTCATGCAGCGCGCCCATGGTGGGCACCAAGCCGAGCCGTTTGCCGCCCTGCCGGGCGGCGCGGCTGGTGGCACGCATCTCCGAGATGGTACGAAGGGTGTTCACGGAAGATTCACCGCCGAGATCGCTGAGAGCGCCGAGCCCCGACATCACAAGTCCAAAAGAACTGTGCCGCTCATCTTTGCGTTCTCGGTGTGCTCGGCGGTGAAGAATCCTACAGTCCCATGGCCCGCTTGCGCGCGGTGATGGTTTCGAGCGCGGCGCGCGTCTCCGCAGGAAGGTGGTAGGACTCCTCCTCTGAGGGATAGGCGCGCGCTTCGACGTCTTTGCGGAACGCCTGCACGGCGCCCGAGATGAGCGCGCCGGCATCGGCGTAACGGCGCACGAACTTGGCCGGCGGCGCAAACGTGAGATTGAGGATGTCGTGCAGCACCAGGACCTGCCCGTCGCACTCCGGCCCGGCGCCGATGCCGATGGTGGGCGCGGAGACTTCGGCGGTGATCATGGCCGCCACCTCGCGCGGGATGCCCTCCAGCACGAGAGAAAAAACGCCCGCGCGGTCGAGCGCCACGGCGTCCTTCATCAGGTGCTCGACGGCGGGCAGGGTCCTGCCCTGCACGCGGTAGCCGCCCATCTGATGCAGCGACTGCGGCGTCAGGCCGATGTGGCCCATCACGGGGATTTCAGCGTCGAGCAAACGGCGCACCAGATCCACGCGCTTTTCGCCGCCCTCGATCTTCACTGCCTCGGCACCGGCCTCCTTGACGAAGCGGGCGGCGTTGCGCAGCGCATCTTCCGCGCCCAGGTGGTAGGAGGCGTAAGGCATGTCGGCGATCAACAGCGCCTGCTTCACGCCGCGGCGCACGGCGCGCGTATGGTGCAGCATCTCCTCCATGGTGACGGGCAGCGTGTTTTCGTACCCCAGCATGACCATGGCGAGGGAATCGCCCACCAGGACCATGTCAATGCCGGCCTCATCCACCAGGCGCCCGGAGGCGTAGTCATAGGCCGTGAGGCAGGTGATGGGCTCATGCTGCAACTTTTTCTGCAGGATGGATTGGATGGTGATCTTGGGGCGGTGCGCGCCCCGGGACTCAGGAGACGACGTGAGACTCATGGCTCCTCCAGTGCAGTTCCGGCTCCGCCGGATACCGCCTGTTGCTGCTTACTAGGATGCAGCGGGAGCTATTGTAGTCGCAAAAGAGTGTTTGCCGAAAGGATAAAACCGCGCTCTAGGCGCTGGCCTGTTCCGAGGAGCCCAGCGGCAGGAAATACTGCGTGCCCTTGATGGGCTCGGTGAGCCGGCGCAGCAGTTCCTGCAAGTCTTCGTGGCGGTCCACGAAGTCGATGTCACTCGTGTTCACCACCAGCAGGTCCGAGGCCGAGTAGTGGAAGAAGAAGTGCTCGTAGGCGCGCGCCACTTCTTCCAGGTAGTCGTCGCTGATGGAGGACTCGCCCGGCGCCTTCTTTTTCTTCATGCGCTTTTTCAGCACCTCAGGCGTGGCCTGCAGGTAGATGACCAGGTCGGGCGTGGGCAGCCGCTCGCGGAAGGAATTGTAGTAGCGGTTGTAGATTTCCAGTTCCGAGTCGCTCAGGTTGATGCAGGCGAAGAGCTTGTCTTTTTCAAAGATGTAATCGGCCACGACGGTCTTGTGCGAATTGGGCCCCACTTCGAGCGCGCGCAACTGTTCGTAGCGCTGGATGAGGAAGGCAAACTGCGCCTGAAAGGCGGCGCCGGGCTCGCCATCGTAGAAAGCGGTGAGAAATGGGTTGTCTTCCGGCTCGGCCACGCGCTGCGCGTGCAGCCGCTCCGCGATGATGCGCGCCAGCGTGCTTTTGCCGACCCGGATGGGACCTTCCACTGCGATGTAACGGGGAAGCTCGAAGAAGTTGGCCATGTTGTGCGCGAATCGCTCGAGACCGACGAAGGCAGCATATCTCGCCTCTGTTCCCGGCACAATTGCGGAATCAGTAACCCCTCAGCGGAGGCGTGGCGGCGGGCGCGACACCGGCGCTCGCGCCCGGGTACAATCGGGCCGCAATGCTGCCCATCCTGATGGGAACCGCGGCGGCAGCGGCGGCGGCCGTTGCCGGCTACGCCTCCTTCGCCCCGCGCTCGCAACTGTTTGGCGCCACCTTTACCGGCGAAGCGCCCGCGTCGCGACGCCTCGCCCTTACCTTTGACGACGGCCCCAACGATCCCTACACACTGCGCCTGCTGGAGGTGCTGGCGCGGTACGAGGTGCGGGCCACCTTTTTCCTCATTGGCCGCTATGCAGCGGCGCGGCCGGAGATCGTCCAGGCCATCGCCGGGGAAGGCCATGTGTTCGCCAACCACACGTACACCCATCCCAACCTCGCCCTCTGCTCGCCCCGGCGCATCCGGCAGGAACTGGAGGATTGCGAGGAGGCGCTGGCCGGCGCGGCAGACGGACGCGCGCCGCTCTTCCGGCCTCCCTTTGGCGGGCGCCGCCCGGCGGTGCTGCGCGCGGCGCGGCAGTTGGGACTTACCCCGGTGATGTGGACGGTGACCTGCTATGACTGGAAGCCCACCACGGCGGAGCGCGTGGTGCGCCACGCTGTGCGCCAGGTGCGCGGCGGCGATATCATTCTGCTGCACGATGGCGGCCACCGCGCCATGGGCGCCGACCGCGGCCATACCGTGGAAGCCGCGGCACGGATCCTGGAACGCTACCGCGGCGAGGGATTCGAGTTTGTCACCGTGCCGCGCATGATGGACGTTGCTGTGCCGGGCGAATCAGCTGCCGCCGGCGCAGGCAGCCCGCAGCCTCCCAATGGTGTCTAAATACCATAACCTCTTTCGTTCCCGCTTCCGCGGGGCTCACCGCGAGCACAGACACGGCTTGAGACCCATCCTGCAGAGAGCAGCATGGCTGATGTTGTGGTTCTCGGGCATGAACCTGGCCGGGGAGCAGGAAACCGCGCAAGTGCTGCGCTACGACCTCCGCGCCGGCGATCACCTGGTCTACCGGCAGGAACTGGAAAGTGAATCTGCGGGCGGCGCGATAGAGGCCCTCAGCCACCGCTCCTGGACCAACCATGTGGTCGTGCTGGAGGAGCAGCGCGGCGGATGGGTGACCGGCTTCCAGCGCAACCGCAACAGCTACCAACTGGAGCGCTTCCTCGTGCGCGGCCAGGATCGCCTGCCGCAGCAGCAGCAGGCGGAGGCTCCGCTGCTGCCGCGCTCTGCGCGCTATGCCGAAGGCAACCGGCTCACCACCACGGGCGTGGCCCAGTTTACCTGGCAACTGATGCGCGAAGCGCCCAGCAAGGTGCTCTATGACATTCACGAGCTGCCGCCGCTGCCCGAACACGCGGTGCGCCCCGGCGATACCTGGTCCGCGCCCACCTACATGAAGTTCGCATTCCGCGCGCTGCATTGGGAGGCGCTCCAGGGCGAGCAGTGTCTTCTGATCGAGGGGTTGGCCGCAGAGGAAAAACTGCGATGGCGCTACTGGTTCTGCCCGGCTTCGGGCACGGCGCGCAGGATGGAATTTGAGGCCACCTACGGCGGCATGGTGCTGAACACCATCCGGCAGAAGCTGAGGGTGGAACTAATCGAACGCCGGCGCGAAGAGAACGTTGAGGACTGGCTCGCCGACCCGGACCTCCGGCAGGGCGTCCTGGCTGCCTTGCTGGTTTCGGACACGCTGCCCGTGGATGTGGACACGCTCTACGACCTGCTAGACGGCTCTGACATCGCCGTGCAGCGCAAGGTGCTGGCGCTGGCGTATCGCCGCGGCCTGCAGGCGCCAGCGCTCGATCGCCTGCAGGCGCTGCAGTCAAGCGAAAGCGCCCGCGTGCGTACGCTGGTGGCACGCATGCTCGAACCCGTCTCCAGGGACAAGGCGTGGCCGCTGGTCGAGCGCGCGCTTTCCGATTCCGACGTCTTTGTCCGCGACGCCGCATTGGACTGGGTGCGCAGGCGCCTGCCGCCACAGCAGGCCGTCAACGTGATGACGCCGGAGCAGGCCCGTGGAACGTGGGCGGCGCTGCGCGATCTTCCGTGGCCGGCCAAAACCCAGGAGCCTACCAATTGCGGGCAGCCGGAGGTTTTTTTTGAGACCCTGCAGCGCCGCCACCGCGCCGCCTGGCAGCCGGAGGGCGTCTCCATTCGCAGCTTTGCCGCGGGGCCGTTTCGCGGCTGGCCATACTTTGTTCAGGTTCCGGAGGATTATCGCGGCGACCGGCCTTTCCCCGTGCTGATCTACCTTTCCGGCAACAACGGCCCGGCCATTGATGGCGCGCAGCTTGCCAGTTCCGCCCTCGGCGAAACCGGCTACCTGGCGGTGTATCCACACGCCGGCTCCTCCTGGTGGTACTCGCAGCCAACGGCCGTGATGCACGCACTGCTGGACGAGCTGCTGCGCCAGTACAACGTGGATACGGACCGCATCTACCTCACCGGGCTGAGCAACGGAGGCACGGGCACTTTCTACTACGCCGCGCTGTGGCCGCACCGCTTTACCGCCGCCGTCTCCGCCATGGGCGCTGGTTTTTACGTGGAATTCGACGAAAATCCCGAAGGCAGGCCGTTCGCCGCCAACACTGCCAACCTCCCTATGCTCTTTTTGCACGGAGAAAAAGACGAGACCATTCAGGCGTCGGCCACGCGGGAAACGGTGGAACAACTGCGCCCGCACTGGGCCGCGCTGGAAAGCCACATCTTTCCCGAGCGCGAGCACGAGATCGTCCTGGGGCGCGGCGACGATGGTATGACACTGCAGTTTTTCGAGCGCTTCCGCCGCCAGGCCTTCCCGCGCGCCTTGTCGTTTGAAACGCGCACGCTGAACTATCCCCGGCACTACTGGGTTGAGGTGCTTGAAAAAGAGGCTGGAGTGGCCGAGGTCAAGGCGCGCATTCGCGACGGCAACACCGTGGAGCTGAAGACCAAGAACGTGCTCCGCCTGCGCCTGCTCTTGCGCCCGGAGCTGTTTCCTGCGCCGGGCCCGCTACGCGTCCTGCTGAACGGGCGCGAGGTCTTCTCCGGCGAACCGGCGCACGCCTGCAGCCTGCTGCAGAAAAGCCTGGAAGCAGCCGCCGACCCTCACCTCGCGTGGAGCGCCGAACTGGCGTTTGACGTGCCGCGCTAGAGACGGTTCAACCGGCAACTTGCGCCAATGCCTTGCGCACCGCTTCTACCGTTAGGCGGATGTCTGCCTCGGTATGCGCCGCGCTCAGGAAGGCGGCCTCAAACTGCGATGGAGGAAGGTAGACGCCTTCTTCGAGCATGGCGCGGTGGAACCGTCCGAAGGCCGCGGTATCGGACTTTGAGGCCGACTCCCAATCGCTCACCGGCTGCCGGGTGAAAAACCAGGTGAACATGGAACCCACGCGGTTGGCTTCAAGCGGCACGCCGGCATCGCGCGCCGCCTCCAGCGTCATCTCCACCAGGGTGGCGGCCTTGCGTTCCAACTGCCCGTAGAGTTCGCGGTTCTGGCGCAAAGAATTCACCGTCGCCAGCCCCGCAGCCATGGCCAGAGGATTGCCCGATAATGTGCCCGCTTGATAGACAGGGCCGAGCGGCGCCACCAGGTCCATGATCTCCGCCGGCCCGCCGTAAGCGCCTACCGGCAGCCCGCCGCCAATGATCTTGCCCAGCGTGGTCAGGTCGGGGCGGGTGCCGTAGAGTTCCTGCGCTCCGCCAAAAGCCACGCGAAATCCGGTCATCACTTCGTCAAAGATCAAGAGAGCGCCATCGCGCGAAGTCAGATAGCGCAGTGCGTCCAGAAAGCCCGCTGCCGGGGCCACGCAGCCCATGTTGCCCACCACCGGCTCCAGAATCACGCACGCGATCTCGCCAGGATAGCGGCGAAATGCCTCTTCCACCGCAGGCAGGCAGTTGAAGGGCAGGGCCAGGGTGAACTGCGTGACTTCCTCCGGTACGCCCGCCGAGCCGGGGATGCCCAGCGTGACCACGCCCGAACCCGCCTTGACCAGCAGCCCATCCGCGTGTCCGTGGTAGCAGCCCTCGAACTTCACCACGTACTTGCGATCGGTGAAGGCGCGCGCCAGCCGGATGGCGGACATGGTGGCTTCCGTGCCCGAGTTCACAAAGCGCAGCTTTTCGATGGCGGGAAAGGCTTCGGTTACAACGCCGGCCAATTCGGCTTCCAGCGGCGTCGATGCGCCGAAGCTGGTGCCGCTGCGCGCCGCCGCTTCCACCGCCTCCACGACCTCCGGAGCGGCATGGCCCAGGATGAGCGGGCCCCAGGAGCCGACGTAGTCGATGTATTCGTTGCTGTCGGCGTCCCAGACGCGCGCACCTGCGCCGCGCACCAGGATCGGCGGCTCTCCCCCGACCGCGCCAAAGGCCCGCACCGGTGAGTTCACCCCGCCCGGGAACAGGCCCTGGGCGCGCTGGAACAAACGCTTTGACTCTTCGGTTTTTCGGGCCATAACTCGGTGAGTTACCGGGATTCTTTCGGCCAACAACTATAGCAGGCGTGCGCAGCGCGCCCCGGCAGCGCCCGCGGAAGACAACTGCTAGAATCGAAGTCGCATGGTTCTGCCTTTCGTCCGCCAGTTGTTCGCGGACGTGGAGAAGTCCTCCACCCTGGCACGTGCCGTACCCCACCTCCAGGACGGCGCGGGGCGTATACGTGTCTGCGGGCTCACGCCCACGGCAAAAGCCCTGGTCTTGGTCCTGCTTCACCGCGCTGCGCGCCGGTCCCTACTCTATCTGGTCTCCGGCAACCGCGCGGCGGAGGACCTAGTACCCGTGGTGCAAGCTTTCGCCGAGCTCTCCGGAGCCGTGGCGCCCCAGTCGGTTCTCCTGCTGCCCGCCCCGGACGCCTTGCCCTATCGCCATCTTTCGCCCCACCCGGAAATCCAGGAACAGCGCGCGGCCGCGCTCTGGAAGATGGCCACCGGCGCGGCCGCCATCGTGATTGCTCCCATGACTGCGGCGGCCATGCGGCTGCGCCCGGCCGAGTATTACGCTGGCCTGGGACGGGTGTTGCGCCGCGGCGAGGCGCTCGACGTCGAGGAACTGGCGGAGCACCTTGCCCAGGTCGGCTACCAAGCCACCGACCTGGTGGAAATGCCCGGGCAGTTCGCGCGGCGCGGCGGCATCCTGGATGTGTACTCCCCCGAAGCGGACCGCCCGGTGCGCGCCGAGCTTTTCGGCGACGAAATCGAATCCTTGCGCAAGTTCGACCCTGCCTCGCAACGCTCCGCCTCACCGCTGGATGAGGCGGTGCTGCTTCCCCTCACGGAAACTCCGGTGCGCGAGGACGTTCTCGAGGCCATCCACGTCCGGCTTTCCGGTCAAGGGCCGCGCGATGGCACCGGTTCACCAACGGCAACGGCCACCGCACGGGGCGCCACTGTTTTTCCGGGCTGGGAGCTTTACGCGCCGCTGGCAGGCGCGGACGGTACACTTTTCGACCTGCTGCCCGCCGCGCCGGTGTTTCTGGATGAACCGTCCGAGGCGGAAGCGGATCTGGACCTCTGGTGGGAAAAAGTGTCCCTGGCCCATGAGACCTCGGGCGTGGGCTCTCTGGCGCCGCCAGACGACCTGTTTCTATCTCCCGAGCGGCTGCAGGAATTGCTCGGCCAGCGTCCCGGGGGGGCGCTGGAGCACCTGGAATTGGCTGGGTCGCCACAACTACAAGTGTCGTTTTTATCTCGCCCCACGGGGCGCTTTCACGGCTCTATTCCCTTCATGGTGGACGAGGCTCGTAGGCTGACCGGCGAAGGGCAGAGGGTAGTCTTCGCGGCCGCCAATACTGGCGAAGTCGAGCGTCTGGCGGGGATTTTCACGGAGTACGAACTGGCCTATCGCGTCGGCACGCGAACATCCCAAGGCGGCGAAACCTGGCTCGACGAGTCCGCATACTTTGCCGAAGATTTATCTACTACAACAATAGTAAAAGCTGCTGTTCCCGACGGCGTCACCCTGCCCGCAGCCCACCTGGTGATCTATGGCTACCGCGACCTGTTCGACGAGTCCGAAGCCGTTCCATCGAGCCCGCTGAGACGTCCTTCCAAGGTTTCCGTCTTCCTTTCTGACTTCCGCGACCTGGCCGTTGGGGACTTCGTCGTCCACGTGGACCATGGCATCGGCCGCTACTGTGGGCTGAAAGAAATCACCCAGGGAGGCGTTGCCGCGGAGTTCATGCTCCTGGAGTATGCCGAAGGCGCCCGCCTCTACGTTCCCCTCACCCGCCTCGATCTGGTGCAGAAGTACCGTTCGGCGGAGGGCGTGCAGCCTGTTCTGGCCCGCCTGGGCAGCGCCGCCTGGGGGCGCACCAAGGCCCGCGTCAAGAAGGCCATGCGCGAAATGGCCGACGAGCTCCTGAAGCTCTACGCCGAGCGGCAGACGGCGGCAGGCCACGCTTTCGCCGCCGACACCGAATGGCAGCGCGAATTCGAGGATGCCTTCGAGCATAACGAGACGGACGACCAGGCGCAGTCGGTGACCGACGTCAAGCGCGACATGGAAACTTCCCGCCCCATGGACCGGCTGCTTTGCGGCGACGTGGGCTACGGCAAGACCGAGGTGGCCATGCGCGCCGCCTTCAAGGCGGTCAGCGACAACCGCCAGGTGGCCGTGCTCGCACCCACCACCGTGCTCGTCTTCCAGCATTTCGAGACTTTCCGCCAGCGTTTCGCCGCCTTTCCCGTCAGCATCGAGATGCTCAGCCGCTTCCGCACGGCGCGGCAGCAGAGGCAGGTGCTGGAGCGCCTGGAGCAGGGCAAGGTGGATATCGTCATCGGCACCCACCGCCTGCTCTCGAAGGACGTGCTCTATGCCAACCTGGGCCTGGTGATCGTGGACGAAGAGCAGCGTTTCGGCGTGCGCCACAAGGAACGTCTCAAGCACCTGCGCCGCGAGGTGGACGTGCTGACGCTTTCCGCCACGCCCATCCCGCGCACGCTGCACATGTCGCTGGTCGGCCTGCGCGACATGAGCCTGATTGAAACTCCTCCCCGCGACCGCATCGCCATTCAGACGGTGGTGGCCGAGTTGGACGAGGGGCTGATCCGCCAGGCCATTGAGCACGAACTGGAGCGGGGAGGCCAGGTGTATTTTGTGCACAACCGCGTGGACTCCATCTACGAGATCGCCGCCCGCATCCAGGAGCTTGTGCCGAGCGCGCGCGTGCTCGTCGGCCACGGCCAGATGCCGGAAAAGGAGCTGGAGCAGGTGATGCTCCGCTTCATGCGCCACCAGGCCGACGTCCTGGTCGCCACTACCATCATCGAAAACGGACTCGACATTCCTTTGTGCAACACCATCCTGGTGGACCGTGCCGATCGCTTCGGCCTCTCCGACCTCTACCAGTTGCGCGGGCGCGTGGGCCGCTCCAACCGCCGCGCCTACGCCTACCTGTTGGTGCCGCGCGGGGCCGAGCTCACTCCGGTGGCGCGCCGCCGCCTGGCCGCACTGCGCGAGTTTTCCGACCTGGGCTCCGGCTTCAAGCTGGCCGCGCTGGACCTGGAATTGCGCGGCGCCGGCAACCTGCTGGGCGGCGAGCAGAGCGGCCACATGGAGGCCGTCGGCTTCGAGCTCTACACCTCCATGCTCGAGTCCACAGTGCGCGAGCTTCAGGGCGAATCCGCTCCCGCCCCGGTCACGACCCAGCTCAACCTGGGCCTGCCCATTCGCATCCCGCCCGAGTACATCCCGGAGGAAAACCAGCGCTTGCGCATGTACAAGAGGGTGGCCAATGTAGAGACGGAAGCGCAACTCGGCGACGTGCGGGCGGAGCTCGAGGACCGCTACGGCCCGGTGCCCCCGCCGGTTTGCAATCTGCTGGAGTACGCCGTGCTCAAGCTGCTCGCCGGGCGCCTGGGCGTTGCTGCCATCGACCGCAAGCGCGACCTCGTGATCCTGCAGTTCTCTCCTTCGGCTGCCATCCATCCGGAGAAGCTGGCGCAACTCGTGGCCAGCGAGCGCGGCGCGCAGTTTTCGCCTGCGGGCGCGCTCAGGCTGCCGCTCCGGAAAACCGACGCAGCCGACGTGCTGTTGCGTTTGCGCGAGACGCTTCTGGCCATGGCGGTGCGCGACGCCGCCGTGGACACCGCCGGCATCTCGCGTGATAGTCTGACGCCTTTGCCGGAGACATCATGAAGCCGTTTGCCCGACTCGTCATTCCACTCCTGCTTCTCTTGCTGCAATCAGCACCGGCTCTGACCGAGGCCCCCGCAACCGAGGCAGCGCTGCAGTCCGCCGCGGCGCCCGCTCCAGCCCCCGCGCAGCCGTCCTCGCAAACGGCATTTGCAGACCTGGTGGAGGAATTCATTGAGGCTTTCTTTCGCATGAATCCCACGTCGGCGACCGTGGCCGGGTTCCACCAGCACGACCAGCGGATCGAGGATTTCTCGCGGACCGGCCTGCAGCGGCAGGTGAATGCTCTGAAGGACTTCGAGCGCCGTTTTCTGGAAGTCACTCCCGGCCCGGCGGCGATCGAGATCGCGGATCGCGGGCTTGCGGTGAGCTTTATCCGCGCGTCGCTGCTGCGCCTGGAAAGCGCGCGTATGTGGGAGAAAAATCCTGACGACTATTCCAGCCTGGCCAGCAACACCATCTTCGTGCTCATCAGCCGCAACTTCGCCAGCCCCGAGGAGCGCCTGCGGTCGGTGATTGCGCGCGAGCGCGCCATTCCGCGCCTGCTGGCGCAGGCCCGCGCCAATCTGAAGAATCCGCCGCGCATCCACACCGAGACCGCGCTCCTGCAGTTGCCCGGCATCATCGGCTTTTTTCAGAACGACGTGCCCGCAGCTTTTGCGTCTGTGCAAGACCCGAAGCTCATGGCCGCGTTTCGCCGCGCCAACCGGGACGTGATTGACGCGCTCCAGTACTACGAGCGCTTTCTGCGCTACCTGCTTCCGCATTCGAATGGCGATTTCCGCATCGGCGCCGAACAATTCCGCAAGAAGCTGCTGTACGAAGAAATGGTTGACACGCCCCTCGACCACCTTCTGACCCTGGCTTACGAGGATTTGCGGCGCAATCAGGCCGCCTTCGCGGAAACCGCGCGTCAACTTGACCCCGCGCGCACGCCGGCCGAGGTTCTGGACGACATGGAGCGCGACCATCCGGAGGCGAAGGAACTCCTCGCCGCGGTGCGTGGCACCCTGGGCGGCCTGCGCGAATTTGTGGAGATGCACCACATCGTCACGCTGCCTTCCGGCCGCGAGCTGCGCGTGGAGGAGTCACCACCCTTCATGCGCGCCACCAGCGCCGCCTCACTCGACGCTCCCGGGGCTTTTGAGCGGCACGTCAACCAGGCCTTCTACCATGTCGCTTTGCCGGATCCCAAAGCTTCGCCCGAAGAGATCGAAAGCCACATGCGCAGCTACAGTCATGTGGGACTCGTAGGCACGTCCATCCATGAAGCGTATCCCGGCCACTTTACCCAGTATCTCTGGCAGGACCGCGCGCCCTCGCGGCTGCGTTTGTTTCTGGCTACCGACTTCAGCACCCTGGGCTTCGGCTTCGCCTGGACCAACGTCGAGGGATGGGCGCATTACACCGAGCAGATGATGATCGACGAGGGCTACGGGCGCCGCCCGGAGGGCAACAACGAGGAATTCCTCAACCTCCGGCTCTCCCAGCTGCAGGATGCGCTCCTGCGCAATGCCCGCTTCGTCGTGGGCATCGAGATGCACACCGGCAAGATGACCTACGAGGAAGGCATCGAGTTCTTTCGCCGCGAGGCCTACCAGCCGCAGGTCAGCGCCGACCGGGAAACCCGCCGCGGCACTTCTGACCCCACCTATCTCATCTACACATTGGGAAAACTCGAAATCCTGGAGCTGCGCGAAGACTACCGCCAGCAGCGGGGAGAAAAGTTCACGCTGCAGGAGTTCCACGACCGCTTTCTCGGTGAGGGTGCTGTGCCCATCAAGGTGGTGCGCCGCGCGCTCCTGGGCGAGGATGCTTCCGCGACCACGCCAGAATAGACAACGCCAGCAGGTATAATCGCCTGCCGTTCTCCCATGAGCAAGCGAGTACGCAAAGCCGTTTTCCCTGCTGCCGGACTCGGCACCCGCTTCCTGCCCGCCACCAAGGCCCAGCCCAAGGAGATGCTGCCCCTGGTGGACAAGCCCA
>CAYRII010000041.1:0-14734 GCA_964424245.1 uncultured Terriglobales bacterium
CCACAAAGTGTGCGGCGAGTTTGTTTCCTCGGAGTCTCTCCATTTACTGCGCGCACTGCTGGCGGCGGACGCGCCTCAGGTGCTCGACATTGCACCTCGCATCCCGCTCGCCCGCGTTTTTGTGGAAGACCGCTGCTTCGAGGTGCCGGTGAACCCTCCGGCTGCCAGCATCACGCGCTATCGGCTGGATCAAGCCCTCTGGCAAGCGGCTCTGGCGGCGGGCGTGGATGCGCTCCTTGGCACCCTGGTGCAGGACGTTTCTCCCGACGGATCTTTTCGAGTTCAGTCCAGCGCGGGCGAATTTCGCGCACGCGCCGTGGTCGACGCTTCCGGACGCTGGTCGAATCTGCACTCAACCGTTCACCAGCAACCGGAGGGTTCCCCCACGGAAAGATGGATCGGCTTGAAGGCGCATTTTCGCGCAGCAGAGCCCACCGCCGCTGTGGATCTGTATTTCTTCGCCGGCGGTTATTGTGGCGTTCAGCCGGTAGGACAACAGACTGTGAACGCCTGCGCCATGGTGAAACCAGAGACGGCACGAACCCTGGAACAGGTCTTTGCCCGCCACCCGGATTTGTGGAAACGCAGCCGCGACTGGGAACCTGCGTCCCCGCAGGTGGCAACGGCTCCGCTGGTCTTTCTTCCACCGCGGCCGCTCCGTGGAAGTGTCCTGTGCGCCGGGGATGCCGCGGGCTTTGTTGACCCCTTCGCCGGGGATGGCATCTCTCTCGCTCTGCAAAGCGGAGTGCTGGCCGCCAATTCCCTTGCTGTTCTGTGGTGCGTTCCGGGTTCTTCGCTGGAAGCTGCGGCAGCAGAGTATGCCTCGGCCTGGGAACTGGCTTTCTCGCGCGCCTTTCGCAACTCATCCCGTTTGCGCAGCTTGCTCGCCTGGCCCCGCCCGCTGCGCAACCTGGCGATCCGCGCGTTCGGCTTCCCCTCCGCGCGACGCTACCTGGTCAGCGCGACCCGCGCCCGGGCCGGCTGAAAGGTTCCTCGATGGTGATGCCGGGATATGGGGGCTCTTCCGCTACTTGATCACCAGGACTTCCCGCACGTTGTCCCTGGCCAGGAAGAACTTGACGGAGGAGAATTCGCGGAAGAGCTTCTCGATGTGGCGGTTCTGATATACCCGCTGCAGCCGGAAGTGCGGTCCGCGTTGCAGTTCCAGGCCGTCGTTCGCCGAGATGTGATAGCGATAGTAAGGAGCATCGGGACCGGCGTCTCGCGTGTGAAAAAACGCCAGCAGCACCCCACCCGTCTTCAGCGACCGGTGAATGCGCGCCACCGCAGGTTTGACGAGCGCTTCCGGCAGGTAATCCGGGATGTCCCAGCACAAGGCGGCGTCCAGAAGCGTAGTGGTGTAAAGCAGGTTTTCCGCCAGAAAGCGGTCCGAATCAAAGGCTGCCCCGCCCGCGTCGCTCGGCACCTGGTAGCGAGGGTCGCTTGCGGCCAGCAGGATGTCTTCGTTGTACACCTTGTGTCCCATCCCGATGAGGTACGCAATGTTGCTCGGCGAAGTCGGCCCCAGGTCGAGGACGCGCAAATGTTCTTCGCCGTGGATGCAACGGAAGAACTCCGTCAAGCCCATGGAACGCCGTGGGATCCGCTCCGCTGGCTCGGGCGGAAGGGGCACGGCGGCCGGCTCGGCTGGGCGGCCGCGCAGCATCTTGAAGATTCCTTCTGTCATTTCCCTGCCGGCGGGCGAGTCTGTGTGACGGTTGGGCCAAGAAATGTCCCAACGATCGACGGCCTGGCTCGCGATCGCCCTCGCTACTTGGAATCCGGGCGGGCGGATTTCGGCGCCGACGCGCTGGCTCCCGGCGCGGACAGCCCGCTCGCTCCCCCTGCGGTCACCGCATTGCCCGACGGAACCGCGTAGCCTGAACTGCCCGACGCGCTCACTGAGACTTCCCGCTTGGAGACCGTTTTCGGCTGCTCTTTCTGGATATCGATCGCGCCCTTGAAGTAGGCGCCGTCCTCAATCACGATGCGCTGCGTTGTAATGTCGCCGGCCAGGATGGCTGACTTTTTCAACTCCACGCGCTCGGTGCCGCTGACGTTGCCATCCACTTTGCCGTGCACCACAACATCGCGGGCATGAATATTGGCGCGCACCCGGCCGTGCGGGCCAACGGTCAGGCTGTGCTCTCGCAGCTCGATGTTCCCTTCCACTTCTCCATCCAGATACAGGTCCTCACTGCCGGAAAGTTCGCCCTTCACCACGACGGACTTTCCGATGTGCGCTACGTCGGCGCGAAAACTTTCCACCGGCTTCGGGACTTCCATGGGACGAACCTCCTTGATTGCGTTTGGCGCGGTTGGAGCAGGAAGCGGTTGCGACGGCATAACCGCAGGTTTCTCTTCCTCTTTACGAGATTTCCACATGTAAAACTCTCTCCCTTTGAGGGTGGCTACGCTTTTCCGGACCTCCCGTCGGGTACAATGCCCTCCAGCAACATGCCAGATCAGAATAGCTTACCGTGACTATACTCAACCCGGAGGCGGGCGGCAAATGATTTCCCATATCTTTGAGGGGCGATTTTTCCACAGGCTCCCCAGCACCTCCGCCGTCACCCCTTTCAGCGGCTTCCCGCATGCAACGGGAACGAGGCCGATCTCGTCTAACATGGGGCTGTGAGGATTCCGATTCAATCCGAGATTGCGCCCCCTTTGTGGCGGCGGGTGGCGCTTGCCGGTTTGCTGGCCGCTTTCCTGCCCGCTCTTGCTCCGGCTGCACAGAGCGCATACACACAGGAGCCCGCGGATTCCCTGGTTCGCGCTGTCATTGAGAATGAAGCTCGCGACGACGATTCCAGGGTCCCTTATCTCTATCGCCTGCGACGCCAGTGGCCCGAACGCAGCGAGACCCGCGACATCGTGTCCACGCGCGACGGCCTGGTGGCCAGCCTGGTGGCGGTGAACGATGAGCCTCCGGACGCCGGCCTCCGCGCGCGGGACGACGCCCGCATCGAGGCTCTTCTGGCCAACTCCGAGGAGCAGCTCAAGCGCAAGCGTCAGCAGGAGAAGGACGCCGAGCGCGTGCGCAAGATGATCCGCACACTCCCCGATGCTTTTCTCTACGAACACGACGGCGTGGAAGATTCGCCCCATGGCCCGCTGCTGCGTTTGAAGTTTCGCCCGCGGCCGGAGTTCGATCCGCCGACACGCGAGACCCTGGTCTTCAAGGGCATGGAAGGCTTCATTCTCCTTCATGAGCGCGATCGCCGCCTGGTCAAAATTGACGCCATGCTGGTCAAGGACGTCAAGCTCGGCTGGGGTATCCTGGCTCACCTCGACAAGGGCGGGCGCTTCATGGTGGAAAAGACAAGACTGCCCAGCGGCCGCTGGGAAATTTTCCGCATGACGCTGAACTTCAGAGGGAAGGCCCTCCTGTTCAAGACCATCAGGATCGAGCAGCAGCAGGCCATCATCAACTTCCAGCCTGTGCCTTCCGACCTCACTCTGGCGCAGGGCGTCGCGCTCCTGCGCAAGCAGAACGGTGTTGTAGCGGAAAAGAAATAACCAGCCGGAGCGACCTCAGGCCGTGCCGGCGCGCATCACTTCCTTGCGCACTGTCAGCCGTTCCACCAGGTCCTCGCGCACCTGGTACCCGCGCCCGGGCTGGTCGCCCACGGCAATGGTTCCCTCGGGCGAGACCAAGACCTCCGGCTCAATGATGTCTTCCTTCCAGTAGCGCTGCGAGGCGGAAACGTCTCCGGGCAGCGAAAATCCGGGCAGCGTGGAGAGATTCACATTGTGCGCACGGCCGATGCCGGATTCCAGCATGCCACCGCACCAGACCGGAACGTTGCGCGCGCGGGCCACGTCGTGCACGCGAATGGCTTCGCTCATGCCGCCCACGCGCCCCACCTTGATGTTGAGGATGCCGCAGGAGCCCAGTTCCAGCGCGGCTTCGGCGTCGCGCGCGTTGCGAATGCCTTCATCCAGGCACAGCGGAGTGCGAAGCTGTTTCTGCAGTCGTGCGTGAAAATAGAAATCATCGGACCACAACGGTTGCTCGATCATCAGCATGGAAAACTCGTCAAAGCTCTTTAGGTGCTCGGCGTCCTCCAGGGTATAGGCAGAGTTGGCGTCGCAGCTCAGCAGGATCTCCGGCCAGCGCTCACGGATTCTGCGAAACACCTCCACGTCCCAGCCCGGCTTGCACTTGACCTTGATGCGGCGGTAGCCCGCTCCGAGCTCGGTCGCGACCTTTTCCAGCAGTTGCTCGACCGTGTCCTGGATGCCCAGTGAAACGCCGCACGCGATTTCTTTCCGCGTCCCGCCCAGCAGCTTCCACAGAGGAACGCCTTTCTCTTGGGCCTCGGCGTCCCACAAGGCGTTTTCCACCGCCGCCTTGGCCATGCGGTGTGCCCGCACGTGGGCCATCAGCGCGGGCGCTTCCCGCGCGTGTTCCAGCTGCTTCCCCAGGATGGCGGGAGCAAGGTACTTCGTGATGACGTGCCACGCCGTCTCGACCGTCTCCTCGAGATAAAAAGGGTTTTCCCCGGCCACGCACTCACCCCATCCTGCAAGGCCTTCTCCTTCCACGGTCACCAGCAGGATGCGGCGGTTGGTGGTGCGCCCGAAGCTGGTCTCGAAAAAATGCACCAGCGGCATCTGGATTTCGCGCAGAGTCAGGGCCTCGATGTTCATGCGTGACTCGCGTAGCTCCAGGATTCGTCCCAGCGGCCCAGGAGAAACTTGCCGTTGCCCGCCGCGTCACGCTCATAGCCCAGGACGGCGAGCCCTTCGGCAAAGGCGCGCAGGAAGTCCTCGCGGTTTCGCGATTGCACCGCGCGCGCCTGGTCGCGGTGCTCGTCCGAGGCCTTCCATTGGTAGATTTCCGCCGGCACGTCCAGGGTCTTCTCCGTCGAACACGCGGGGAGCGTGCCCTTCTCGAGCAGTTGCGTCACCCTTCGCGAGCGCAGCCACCACTCCGCCACCAGGCGGTCCGTGGGCAAGCCGCCCTGCAAGGGCGAGGAGGACGCGCCGTACTGGTTGATGGTGTAACGCCGCGCAATGGCGCCCAGCCGCTCCACGTTCAGGTGCGCGTTCTTGATCTCCAGCGGGTCGAATGTCCACTCGATCAACTCGATGCCGCGCGCCAGGGCATCCTCGCGCTGCTCCAGCTTCAGCCGCCGGCCGATTCCGCTGTTGCGGTAGCTTTCGCGGACCGCCAGCATGTGCGAGTGCAAATAAGGATGGCCGCTGCGTGTTCCCGGCAGTGACATGGCGAACCCCACAAGTTGCCGCCCGTCGAAGGCGCCCACAATCTGCCCGCCGATTTTTTCCGCCACCACGAACATGCGCAGCGGCACCAGGTCCTGGTCGGCGAAGTGCCACACTTCCTGCTGCAGGTCGACGCAGGCGCGAAACTCGTCGATGCCTTCACAGCGGCGCACCACCATGGACGGTGCGCTCACGGAGCTGACTCTCCGCTCTGGCCTGCTCGCTGCTTGGACTGCTGCCACAGGGCCTCCAGTTCTTCGAGCGAGGCATCCTGCGGCCTGCGCCCGCTGCGCCGCAATTCCTCTTCCAGCCACTGGAAGCGCCGCTTGAACTTGCGATTGGTCTTGCGCAGCGCGGATTCCGGATCGAGCGCCAGGTAGCGCGCAATGTTGACCAGCACGAACAGTAGGTCGCCGACTTCGTCTTCAAGGCGGTGGCGAAGGCCTTCCGGCACGCGCACTCCGCTGGCCCCGGCAACGCCCCGGGAAGGTGGCTTCGGTCCCGGAGCGGGATAATCCTTCAGGTCCTGGCGCAGTTCGTCTGTCTCCTCGCGCAGTTTGTCGAACAAACCTTCGATCTCCGGCCAGTCAAAGCCCACGTGCGCCGCGCGCGAGCTGAGCTTGGTGGCTTCGAGCAGCGCCGGTACCGCCGAAGAAACACCCGCCAGCACCGACTGCCCGCCCTCCGGGGACGCTCCTTCGTCTTCCCTTCCGCGTTTCTCCAGGCGTTTCTTCTTCTCCTCCGCCTTCAACGTCTCCCAGTTGCGCAACACGTCCGCCGGGGTTTTCGCTTCGACGTCTCCAAACACGTGGGGATGCCGGTCCACCAGTTTCTGCGCCAGCCGGTCAAGCACCTCATCGATGCCAAAGTGGCCTTCCTCCCGGGCCATTTCCGCATAGAACAGCACCTGCAGGAGAAGGTCTCCCAGCTCTCCGGAAAGCTCCTTCCAGTCGCGGTTGTCTATGGCTTCCAGGACTTCGTAGGTTTCTTCCAGAGTGAAGGGCTTGATGGAGTCAAAGGTCTGCTCGCGGTCCCAGGGACATCCGCCCGGGGCGCGCAGCCGGGCCATGATTTGTACGGCGCGCTCGAAACGCTCTCCCGTGGAAGACATGGGCCACTAATCTAACTGAGCCCTGGGCCATTGCCAAACGGCCGCCGCCGCAGTTCAGCCGCTCGAACCAAGTGTCCGGCAAAGCAGGGCGGTATCGTCGGAGATCACGCCGTCCGCGCCCATCTCTGCCAGGCGACGCATCTCCTCCGGCCGGTTCACCGTCCAGACAAACACGCGCTTCCCTTCCTTTTTCGCGTCGGCAAGCAATGCGGGGCTGATCAGGCTGGAATGAAGGACTAGGACGTCCGCGGGCAGCGACTTCCAGAGCGGCAGGAGGTCGCTCCGATCGCAGATGAATCCCGTGGGGACCTCCGCGCTGCGTCGGCGCAGAGCTTCGACTACGGCGGGTAGAAAAGAAGAAACCACGTATCCGCGCAGAAAAGAGTGCCTCTGCACCAACTCCACCACCGCCTCCTCCAGCCCCGGTACTTTCAGTTCGATGTCCAGAAAGGCGCTGGTCGAATAGCGCTCCAGGACGCCCTCCAGGCGAAGCAGGTCTTCATCGAACAGTTCCCGGGAGCGCGTCTGCAGTACGGAAAAGTCGCATTCGGCGACGGCCATTCCGTCCAGCGTCGCGTCGTGAAGAACAACCGCTCTCCCGTCCGCCGTGCGGCGCACGTCAAACTCAAAGCCGTCGCATCCATGTTCCAGGCAGAGGTCAAAGGCAGGCAGCGTGTTCTCCCGGGTGTCCCGGCGAGCGCCGCGGTGGCCCAGCAGCAAAGGGCGCGCGGAAACGGAAGTGGCTTGGGTCGCGCTCAAGGTAGGCAAGTGCAGGCGCGCGCGGCGCCTCGGATGCTGCTAGTCCAGGTCAATGTCGCGCAGACGGCCCGTGTCCGGCGCGTCCTTGGCGCGCTTCACCGCCTCCTGGAATTTCTTGTCCAGCAGGTCCGATTTGTGCTTCTCCGCTTCCACTGACTGGCGGAAAATCGATTCGCGCCGGCTGTCCTGCTCCTTCATGGCGCGCGCGGCCTCTTCCAAATCACCGAAGGTCTTGGGGCGTGTGGCGGCGGTATGCGCGATTACCGATTGCGTCTCCGCATCCACCTTGAGCAGCGCGCCACAACACGGGCACCCCAATTCGAACGCCTTGTCTTTCTTGGCCATCGCCGGAATCATACTCCAACCGGAGGTTTCTGCATCCTCCGCAGACGGCGCGGCGGCGTTTACAGGTGAATCAGCTGGTGGTCGCCGCACCCCGGCTGGGCGCGATCATAGAGGCGCAGCAGCAACTCCGTGCCGTAGCGCGCCAGGTAGGAAATTCCGGCAATGCCGCGCTCCTGCAGTTCCTTGTTGGGATGGAGCGAGCTGAGGATTTCTCCGGCATGGCGTTCCATGAGCGCGCTGTGCTGCAGTTGGGCACGGGCGGCGCGCGCGCGCAGCCGTTCCAGTTGATAGCTCATCTTCGCTTGCGCCTTGCCCGCAGCCTCCGCCAGCGTGGGATCCAGTTTCGCCAGCGCGGCAGAAACTTCGCTCATGGCGCCGCCCAGCTTCGCCGCCGCGGAATCAAGCGCGGCGTCCACGCCCTGCGGCAGGCTATGTTTGCCCAGGCGCTCGCGCAGGGCAACGTCGCCGTGAAACGTGTCCGGGAGGGTGAGTTGGTAGCGCTCCAGCAGGCGCCCGATGCGTGGCTCGATCAGTGTGGCGCTGAAGCGCGGCACAATGGGCGTCACTCGTCCCAGGAGTTCTTCATACACCACGGCCGTCTGCGCAAAGTACGCTACTTCCGAAGGCCCGCCCACATAGGCCAGCGTGGGCAGCAGAAAGTCCTCCACCACCGGCCGCAGCAGCACGTTGGCGCTGAACGTCTCCGGCTGCTCCAGGATTCGGCGCTGCAACTCGGCGCCGGAAATCGTCTCCTCACCGGTCGCGAACTGGTCCCCGGCGCGGTGGATCGGAAGGCGCGCACCGTCTTTCATGTGGAACAGCAGCGTGGATTCGTCCGTCACCTTCACTTGCGCGTGGAAGCCTGCCACTTCCAGGCTCCGGCTGCGGCGCAGCAGCTCCTGATTGAGTTCCGCAGACGCGAGGATGGCGGCACGATAGACCGGCTTTGCCAGCTCGTGCAGTTCCGGGTCCGAGGCATCCAATAGAATGATTCCCGAGTTGCGAAACAACCCGGAAAATAGCTTGGCGAAAGCGCTTCCCAGCGTTTCGCCTGCCTGGTAGCTTTGCCGCAACGCGCGCGTGGCTTCGCTGTCCCCCAGCACCCGCACCGCGGCATCCACAATGGGCTCGATTTCCGCCCCGAAGCTCACCTTGCCGACGGGCGCATGCTCCACTCCGCTCGACGTGACGGCCACGCGCTCCAGCACGCCCGAGGGCCCCTGGAGCCAGGCATGGTTCACCTCCGCCAAATCGTGGTCTTCCGTGGCCAGCCAGAACACGGGGACACACTCGCTGCCGGCCTGTGTCGCTTCCGCGGCCAGCCGGATGGCGGTCAGCGCCTTGTACAGGGAGAACAGGGGCCCCCCAAACAGCGCTACCTGCTGTCCCGTGACCACCACGGCGGCCCCGGCTCGGAACCGCGCGATTCCGTCCAGCGTGGCCTGGGAAGCGTTCCAGGCGCGATTCTGGCGCTCCAGAATCTCGGCAACCCGCCGCCGCCGCTCTTCGTCATAATGCAGGAGCCGGATCTCTTCCTTGAACCACTCGCTAAAATGTGGAGAGCGAGGGTAATAGGCGCGAACCGCGGGGGAATGCGCTGTATACTCTGCAAACAGCGCCGTGGTATGGGGAATGGCGGAAAAGGGCAGGCACTCCGACGACACTAGGCCACCACCTCGGCAATGATTTTACAGGGCGGCATGGAGGATTTGGATATATGCGCCGGCAAAAAGATGCACGAATATTGGGCACAAGCCTCTTGTTGGTCGTGACGTTCCCCATCCTCGCTTTGGCTCAAGGCCGCCTTCCGGGAGCCGCCACCACACGCAATCCCAACTTCCCCATGCAGCCTATCCCCAGCAAGGCCAGCCGTATCACCCCTCCGGGCTACGACAAGCCTCTTGAATTCTCGGCCCGCACCGAACTGGTGATCGTACCCGTGACCGTCAGCGACAAAAATGGCGCGCACGTTTCCGGGCTCACCCAGGAGGATTTCACCCTTTCCGAAAGCGGCAAGCCCCAGCCTATCGCCCACGTGGAAGAGGTGCGCACTTCCCTTCGTCGTTTGGGCCGTCCGTCACGGCCGCCAGGTGTTTTCTCCAACACGTTGGGCGCAGACCCGACGCCCCGCCGGCTCACCATCGTAGTCCTGGACATGATTAACACGCCTTATCTGGATCAGACGCGTGCCCGCGATCAGTTGGTTCGCTACCTGGCCGACAATGTGGATGAAAACTCCCTACTTTCTCTCCTGACCTTCAGCCGCCGGGGTGTGCGCGTGATCCATGATTTCAGCACCGAGCCCCGTGTCTTGATCGCAGCCCTGCGCCGCACCGCCGGGCAAACGCACGTCAGCGAAGGCGCAGACTCGCCCACCGAGCCTGCCTCCGGGCCTGTCCCTGCTGCCATCGTGCCATCCCCCGGCAGTGACCCCATTGCGCAGGCCTCGCTCCTGTTGCAGGCCTTCATCACGGAAGCCGACGAAGACGTCTCCCACTACCAACAGAGTGTTTCCATTTCCCTTACCCTGGAAGCCTTGCAGCACGTTGCCATGGCCTACGCCGGCGTGCCCGGTCGCAAGTCATTGATTTGGGCCACGGGAAGCTTTCCCTTCCTCATTGACTCGGACACAGGGTTTCCTCAAGACAGTTCTCCCATCGCCGCCTACGAGCGCACTATGCAGATGCTGGCCAGCGCCAACATCGCCGTTTACCCGGTGGATGTGCGCGGGCTCATGGTCAACGTGGCTGCGTCCCACACTTCCAGCTTGATGACGCTCGAAACCTTCGCCTCCATGACCGGCGGCAGGGCTTTTTACAACCGCAACGACCTCACCGGGTCGTTTCGTGAAGCCAGCGGCGATAGCTCTGCCTACTATGAGCTCTCCTACTATCTGGACAAGAGCAATACCAAGGCGGGCTGGCGCAAGCTCAACGTCAAGGTGCGCCGCGAAGACGTGCGTGTACGTGCGCGCAGCGGATTTTTTGTCACCCCCACCACCATCAATCCTGCGTACAGCAAGGAAATGGACCTGGCCAATGCCTTGCAGTCGCCCATGGACTACACCGCCCTGCCCCTTACGGTGCGCTGGCTGGAGGACAAGGGCAAGCCGGGCAAGAAAAGAAAAATCAGCTTCGAAATCGTGTTGCCGGCCAAAACCGCAACCATCGACGACGCAGACGGCAACCGCCTCAGTCTGGAGTTTGCTGCCGTGGCCCGCAACGGAGCGGGAGAAACCGCAGCAAACTTTTCCCAGACCGTGCAATCCAGGCTGAACCCCCAGGCCTTGGAGCAGATTCGCGACAGCGGCGTCACCTATTCCAATGCCCTAGAATTCGCCCCGGGCGAATACGTCGTGCGTTTCGTCGTGCGCGACAACGTCAGCGGGCGCACGGGCAGCGTGCTGGCTCCGCTCAAGGTCATGTAGGTCGGTACCCTTTTGCAGCCGATCTGCCGGCTCTCCGGCTCCTAGTTGACTTCCGGGCTCATGCGCCCCAAAATGAAAGATAGTTCTTTCCAGAGCTGCAGGCGGCGCCAGCGCCGCTTCCGTGGGGGCGACATGGCTTCGACGGAAATGCTTGCGGCCAAGAGGCATACCGGGGTGCACACACCCGTAATCGCGTGCAAAACAACAATTGCCAACCAAGAACTGGCATACGCTGCTTAATTGATTAAGTAGCCGTCCTCCGCGGCTTCGCCCGTGGGCTGCGGAAGGGCGTCGCACAGCGGGCTGGCTTCAGGCGCTACGTCTGGGCGTCGGGAGCGAGACCTTCAGGCTAGCGGTCCGCGTTTCTTGTCCGTTCTGAGCGCGGGCGGCGAAAGTTTCCGGAGAAATCCGGAAGCGGGAACGCGACTAAGTATGTAGGCTCTTGACCAGTAACATTTTCGGACGCGAGTTCGAAACTCGCCGCCTCCACCAACTTTTTCTGCAGTGTTCGCTGATGGCAAGAACAATTTCTGTTCGTGGAACCCATGCCACGTTCTTCTCCATGTCCTGAGCTCGAGCAGCTTCGCCGAGAGGCGGGAAAACTGCGCCGGAATTTGCGGCAGAAGATGCTTCTGGCGCGGGAGAAGACGGCGCATCTTCCCGCGCACGAGCGCCGTCCGTCCGACTATGAGGAGTTTTTCGAGCGCCGGGTGGCGCGGCTGGCGGAGGCCATTGAAGCACACCTCCGCGACCACGGGTGCCAATCCTTCTGACAGGATTCGTCTGCTTTGCGATCAGCTGGCCGCTGCCTGGCGGAAGGAGTTGATGGCGGCTTCTTCGCTGTCGAAAGACTCGAAGACGGTGACCAGCTTGGTGATCTGCAGTTGGTCGCGCACACGTTGCGTGAGATTGGCCAGCTTGATGTCGCCCTCGAGGCCGCGCGCCGAGGTGTACAGCCCCACGAGAGTGCCCAGGCCGCCGCTGTCGATGTAACTGATGCCGCCGAGGTTCAGGACAACCTGCTTGGACTCCGCCAGCACTTCCTTGACCTTGTCGCGCAGTTCGGTCGTCTCGTCGCCGAAGACGATGCGGCCGGCGCAGTACACGACCGTCACGTCGTTCTCTTTGCGAATATTGAGCTTCAGCGCCATAAGAGCCTCCTTGTCCAGAATCCAGCAACCGCCCCGGAGAAGCCTCGGGGACACCGCCGGCAATGCAGCGGATTCTATGCCTGTGCGCTCTGCAAGGCAAGTCGCCCCCGGGTGCGGCGTTTCCGTGAAGTTTGGTGCCGTATAATCTCAGCTTCGCCATGAGCTACCAAGTCCTTGCGCGCAAGTACCGGCCGCAGAAATTTTCCGACGTGATCGGGCAGGAACACGTGACGCAGACCCTGCGCAACGCCATCGCGCAGCAGCGTGTAGCGCATGGCTACATTTTCAGCGGGCATCGCGGCATCGGCAAGACCACGGTGGCGCGCATCCTGGCCATGGCGCTCAACTGCCGCGCCAGCGAGGCGCCTACGCCGGAGCCCTGCGGCGCCTGCGATTCCTGCCAGGAAATCCGCGCGGGCAACGCGGTGGACGTGGTGGAGATTGACGCCGCCACCAACCGCGGCATTGACGAAATCCGCGAGCTGCGCGACGCGGTGCGCTACCGCCCGGCGCGGGATCGCTACCGCATTTACATCCTGGACGAAGCCCACCAGATCACCGACGCCGCCTTTAACGCCCTGCTCAAGACGCTGGAAGAGCCGCCCTCGCACGTGGTCTTCATGATGGCCACGACGCAGCCGGAGGACATTCCGCAGACCATCCGCTCGCGCTGCCAGCACTTCAGCTTTCACGCGGTGCGCTTCGGCGACATTGTGGGCCAGTTGCGCCAGATTGCGCGCGCCGAGGGGATTGCGGCCGACGACGCCGCGCTGGCGCTGGTGGCCGAGGCGGGCGACGGCTCCCTGCGCGACGCGCTTTCCATCCTGGACCAGGCGCTGGCCTCGACCGACGGCGGCCTCACGGCCCACGCGGTGCGCGGCCTGGTGGGCGCCGTGCCCTCGGAAACCCTGGAGAAGCTCATGCAAGCTGTGGAGCGCAACTCCAGCGAGGAGGCCTTGCGGCTGCTGGACCGGGTGTTGAGCGAGGGGCAGAACCCCGCGCACTTTACACGGCAGATGGTGCGATTTCTGCGCAACGCCATCGTGGCCAAGGTGGCGGGCGCGGATTCCGCCCTGCTGCAGACCTCCGCCGACGAACGCGAGCGCGTGCAGCGAGTGGCAGACTTGTTCACGGAAGAGGACCTCGCACGGTTTCTGCAAATCCTGTTGCGTACGCACGGCGAGCTTTTCTACAAGCGCGAGCAGCGCTTCCACCTGGAGCTGGGCGTGCTGAAGATGGTGCACGCGCAACGCCTGTTGCCGGTGGAGGAAATCCTGAGCGGCGCGGCGCCCGCACCCGGCAGTCCGCACACGCAGGCGACGGGCACGGGTGGCGCCAAGTCCAGCGCTTCCGCCCCGCGCGCAGTTGCGCCTGCGTCGAAGACGGCGCCGGAGCCGGGGAAACTTTCTCCCTTCGCCGCCGACAAGGCGCGCAAGAGCGCGCTGCCCGAGCCGGAGACGGCGGCGGCACCGGCCGTGGCCGAGAGCGAAGGGGCGGAGTCATCGGACGCCGTCGAGACCTTGAGCGCGCGCATCCTGCAGGCGCTCGAAGAGGCGGGCCAACGCATGCTGGCGGCGGTACTGGCCAACGGCGAGTGGAGCACCTCTGGGGGCGAGCTCAGGGTACGCGTACCCGACTCTCCCAAAGTGGTGGAGATGGCGATGGGAGCAGAAGCCAGGCGCCTGGTAAACGAAGCGGCCAGCCATGCCGCGGGCCGTCCCACCAAAGTGCGCGTAATCGGCGAAGGCGTCAATGGGGCGGCAGCGGCGTCGGCGGGCAAGGCGACGGCGCGGCGGAGCGCCGGCGGGAGCCGGGCGCGCGCCACAGACGATCCCATCGTGCGCCGCATGCAGGAGAAATTCGGCGCCGAGATCCGCAGCGTCATCGACCACAAGGAGAAGTCGCGATGAAGGTGGACCTGGGGCAATTGCAGTCCATGCTGCCCATGGTGCGCGAGCAATACGCCGCTCTGCAGAAGAAGATGCAGGAGCTGGTGGTGGAGGCCTCGGCGGGCGGAGGCAGCGTGACGGTGCGCATGAACGGGCAGAAGCAGGTGCAGAAAATCACCGTTGACCCGGAAGTTGTCCGTTCCGGCGATGTGGAGATGCTCCAGGACCTGGTGCAGGCGGCGGTGAACGAAGCCGGCCGCAAAGTGGACGAGACTCTGCAATCCGGCCTGGGCGGACTGCTGGGACAGATGGGAAACCTGCCCGGCGGAGGAGAGTAGCCATGGTGAGCGGCTTTGCGGAGCCCATGGCGCGCCTGATTGCGGAGCTGAAGAAGCTGCCGGGCATCGGCGCGAAGAGCGCGCAGCGCCTGGCCTTCCACATCCTGCGCGCCGAGGGCGAAGACGCGGATGCGCTGGCCGCCGCCATCCACGACGTCAAGGCGCGCCTGCGCCTGTGCTCGGTGTGCAACAACATTACGGACATCGATCCCTGCGTTTACTGCAGCAGCGCCACGCGCAACCTGCGGCTGGTGTGCGTGGTGGAGGAACCCACCAACATCGCCGCCATCGAACGCACGCGCCACTTCAACGGCGTGTATCACGTGCTGCATGGGTCGCTTTCGCCGCTGCACGGCGTGGGGCCGGAGCAGTTGCGCACCAGCAACCTCTTTCAGCGCGTCGAGGCCGGCGAGGTGGACGAGGTGATTCTGGCGACCAATCACACGGTGGAAGGCGAAGCAACCGCCGTCTATCTTTCGCGG
>CAYRII010000042.1:0-14626 GCA_964424245.1 uncultured Terriglobales bacterium
TAGTACGGCCGCATCGCCTCCAGCACTTCGGGAAGCGCAGGCGTGGTGGCGTTATTGTCCAGGTAGACGCGCCGCATGCCTCTATTTTACGCCTCGTAGCGGCCGCGGCGCAGAAATGGCGCGGGGACGCACCTGCGCGGACGCCGCTCAGGAGCGCCGGTCGATGGGAATGTACGGATTAGGGTAGGCGGGCCCGACGTATTCGGCGCGCGGGCGAATCAGCCGGTTGTCCTCGTGCTGCTCCAGCACGTGTGCCGTCCACCCGCTGATGCGCGAAAGCGCGAAAATGGGCGTGTAGAGATCGGTATCCAGGCCCAGCGTCTTGTAGGTGGAAGCGGAATAAAAATCTACGTTGGCGTTGAGCTTCTTTTCCTTGTTGATGAACTCCTCGATCTTGCGCGACATCTCGTACCACTGCGGCTCGCCGCTGGACTGGCCCAGGTCGCGCGACATCTTGCGCAGGTGCGTAGCCCGCGGATCTTCGGTGTGGTACACGCGGTGCCCGAAGCCGGGAATCTTCTTTTTCTTCGCCAGCATGTCCTTCACGTGATCCACCGGGTCTTCCCCGGCCTCGCGGATGGACTGCAGCATCTTGATCACTTCTTCGTTGGCGCCGCCGTGCAGCGGCCCTTTCAGGGCGCCGATGGCCGAGGTGATCGCCGAATGCATGTCCGACATCGTGGCTGCGGTCACCCGCGCCGCGAACGTCGAAGCGTTCAATTCGTGGTCGGCGTGCAGAATCAGGGCAATGTCCAGCGCCTTCTCCGCCGTCGCGGAAGGCTTCTCGCCGTTCAGCATCAGAAGGAAATTGGCGGCGTGGGAGAGCGACCGGTCCGGCTCCACCACGGGCCGGCCCTTGCGGATGCGGTCATACGCGGCGACGATCATCGCCATCTGCGACGTCAGCCGGTACGTTTTGCGCACGTTGGCTTCCCGGTCGTTCAACACGGAATCGGCATCGAAAAACGAAAGCGCCGACACCGAAGTGCGCAGCAGTTCCATGGGCAGGGTTGCCTTGGTCGCATGCCGCATCAAATTCAGGATGCCGGTGTCGAGCTTTCTCTCTGCTGCCAGATGAGCGCGCAATTCCTCCAACTGCTTGCGCGTGGGCAGCTTGCCGAACCAAAGCAGGTAGCAGGTCTCTTCAAAGGTTGAGTCCTGTGCCAGTTCGTGAATGTCGATGCCGCGGTACGCGAGTACGCCGCGCTCGCCATCGATGTAGCAAATGCCGGAGTTGGTGGCGACTACTCCTTCCAGACCCTTGGCGGCCGCTGCGGTAGACATGACCTTGCCCTGCTTATTCGGGAGATTTCGGAAACATGCTGCAATTGCCTGCCCTGCAACCAGTTACAGCCGCTTCCGTTGACTTTCTCTTTATACTCCAATCAGGAAAAACTTTCCAACGTCCGGCGGCGCGCAAATTGCGCCTTGCTGCCGACTGCGACCCCGTAAACAAACGCGGCGCTCAATCCGGCCAGATGGCGAGCGCCGTCTTGCTGAGAATCTGCTCCCGCGCCTCCGCCGAAAGCGGCAATGCGCGAAAGTCCCTCAGGTTTTTCCCGATCTCGGGAACGCCGGGGCCGGGCCAGTCCGTGCCAAACAGCGTTTTGGAGGCAATTTCCTCCAGCCGCGGAAAATATTTCAGCAGCGCTTTGGGCGGAATGCCGCTGATGTCCAGGAACACGTTGGCATGTCGCCGCACCAGGAAAAACGCCGTGTCCATCCACAGCGGCCGGCCGCCATGTGCCAGCAGGATATTCAGTTTGGGGAAGTCCACGGCCACGTCGTCCACATAGATGGGGTCGCCGAACTTGTTGCGCGCACCGGGAAAGATCGACGTCCCCGTGTGCACCATCACGGGGATTCCGTTGGCCTCGGCGGCGCGGTAGATGATCTCCAGCTCCTTCACGCCGTGCAGATAATCGTTGGGAAACAGGAGCTGGTGTGGCGGGTGGATCTTGATCATGCGAATTCCCAGGCGCACGATCTGTTCCATGTCGGCGAGCACGTTGCTGGTGTGCCGCGGATGCACGCTGCCGCACGGAATCAGCCGCTTCGGGTCTTCCTTCACGTACCGCGCGACAAATTCGTTGACCTCGCGTGTAAACCCTATGACCTCCGGCGCCACGTAGTTGATGAGCACGGCCCGGTCCACGCCCGCCGCGTCCAGATGCTTGAGAAAGGCCTTGGGCGAACGGCAGAACTCGACGATCTGGTCAAAGTTCTGCCGCTTGCGCTTCATGGCCGCCAGCGCGGCGGCGTTGAACATCTCCACCGGCTGGATGTGGATGTGGCAGTCCGTGATCATCCCGCTAGGTTTTCGGATATCCCGAAGCTGCCTTTACGTTCTCAATCTGCGTGGTATGGCGGCGCGAGTGCGCCGCCGTGAACATCAGCCACTGGTAGGCATCCAGCGGCCCCACCGGCCCATCCGAGAAGTGCTCGCGCAATTCACCGGAGTGCTCGGCCAGCATCTTCAAGTTGGCCGCGCGCATGGACTCGAACGCTTCCACCAGCTCCGCTTTGCTGGCGTATTTGCCCGCCGGCTTCACTGGCTCCGGGGCCTGCGCTTTCTGCGTGACCACGGCGATGTTCTTGAGGACCATCTCCTCCTTGCCCTGGACCTTTTCCTTCATCCCGGCCTCGCCCGGAGTCTTCAGCATTCCCGAGATCATGCCGTTAAAGAACGCTTCCGTAAGAGCGATGTGTTCCGCCGCTTCCGCAATGGACCAGCTTTCCGGCGAGGCCTTGAACTTCCACTGCTCCTCCGTGAGGCCGTCAATCGATGCCAGGAACTGCTGGCTGGTTTCTTCCATGTAGTGTTTCAAATACTTGTCGTCAAAGTTGGGTGCGCTCGCGGCGCTCTCTGTTGCCGCTTGCGCGAACCCACTCGCAGAAACCGCCAGCACCACGGCCAACACCAGCAAAAACGATTTCATGGTCTTCACGTCGCTTCTCCTTTCGAAACAATGCAATTTGCCGCCTCAGATGACCGGAGCCGGCCCAGAGATTCACGATTTTCCCGCCGCAGCCAGCACCGCCCTGCCGGCAAACACCCGGATCATCTCCCGTCGGTACTCCGGCGTGAGCGCCGAAGTGGTCAGCGGCTTGGCCACTCGCGCGCACAGGTCTCCCACCGCCGCCGCTGACTCCTCATCCACTTCCCGGCCTTGCAGCGCCTGTTCGGCTCCCTGCACCAGCAGCGGCGCGGGATTCACCGCCGTAATGGCAACGCGCGCGCCCTCCACCCGGCCGTTCGATTTCCGGAGCGCAACCGCCACGCCCGCCAGCGGATAGTCAATGGAACCGCGCATGCGCAGCTTGCGGTAGACGCCGCGCCACCCCGCCGCCGATTCCGGCAGAAACACCCGCGTCAGCAGTTCGTCTTTCTCCAGCTTCATGCGCGCATCGCCCACGTTGGTATAGAAATCAGTCAGCGGCACGCGCCGCGTGCCGCGCGCCGAGGCAACTTCCACTTCCGCCTCCAGGCAGAGCAGCGCCGGCGGCGTGTCACCAGAGAACGCCGCCCAGCACTTGGTGCCGCCCGGAGCCACGTGGCACAAGTCGCCGTCTTTCTTGATGCAGAATCCGCACGACTTTCGCCAGGTGAGCGACTGGTTGTACCAGAGGCAGCGCGTGTCCAGGCAGATGTTGCCGCCGAGCGTTCCCATATTGCGCAGCAGCGGCGAGGCCACGGTCGCCGCCGCCTCGGCCAGCACGGGGTATTGTTCGCGCAGGAGTTTGGAATTCTCGATGGCCGTCAGGCTGGTGAGCGCGCCAATCTCAACTCCCTGCCCCCCCACGGCGCGGATGCCGCGCAACTCGGCGATGCCGCGAATGTCCAGCACGTACGGCGGCGTGAACAGCTTCTGCCGCATCGAGGGAATCAGGTCCGTACCGCCGGCAATCACCTGCACGCCGGGCGCGTGACGGCCCAAAAGCTCCACCGCTTCCGCGATGGTGCGCGGGCACAAAAGTTTGAATTCAGGAAGACTCATGTTCTCTTCACCACGAAGGGCACGAGCTGCTCACAAAGTTGCAAGGTCAGCCTTTGTGCAACCTTTGTGTCCTTTGTGGTTCGCTTCTTGCTCTAGTCTGCACTTCTACTCCCCGTCCGCCGCGCCGGATCGTCCGCATGCCGCTCCGGCCCTTTGCCCTTGAACCACAGCGCACCGCCGTGCTCGCGGAATTTCGCCGGAGCGGTCGGGTCCACTCCTTCGGTCAAATTGATTTTCTTTTCGCCTCGCTTGGCGCGCAGCGCCGCCAGCACGCGTTCCGGAGTAAACGGCGCCTCGCGCAGGCGGATGCCCACGGCGTCGTAAATAGCGTTGGAAATCGCCTGGATGGTGGCGGCCAGCGAGCCTTCGCTGCACTCCTTGGCGCCGAACGGCCCTTCCGGATCGACGCTTTCCACGATGATGCACTCCACTTCCGGAGATTCCACCGCGGAGGGCGAACGATATTCCAGCAGGCCCGGGTTCATCAGCAACCCGTCTTTCCAGACCATTTCTTCCTCCAGCGCCTGGCCCAGTCCCATCCACACCGAGCCGATCACCTGCCCTTCGACGGAGACCGGATTCAACGCGCGGCCGCAGTCGTGCGCCGCCCACACTTTGTTCACGGTCACCGCGCCCGTCTCCTCGTCCACGGTCACATCCGCCACCTGCGCGGCGTAGGAATACGCCGGCGACGGGCCCACGCCCGCGCCTTTGTGCTTGCCGCCGCGCGCCTCCTGCGGCGGCGCGTAGGAGCCGGTGCCGGTGAGTGTGCCGTGGAAGTCGATGGCCGTCACCACGGCTTCCTCAAAGCTCATGCGGTCCTTGGGGCCTTCTTCCCGGCGCTTCTGCTGCACCGAGCCGCGCAGGATCTGGCCTTCCACGCGTCCCGCCACCGTGGGCTGGCCGGCGCTCGCCTCTCGCTCTTCTGCGCCCGCGCGGCTCACCACGTCACCGCGGAACACCACCTCTTCCGGCGCGCACTCCATGCGCCGCGCCACCGCGGCAGCGATTTTCTTCTTCACGTCTTCGGCGGCGCGCAGCGTGGCATTGCCCGCCATGAAGGTCACGCGGCTGGAGTAGGAACCAATGTCGATGGGCGTGAGGTCGGTGTCCGCGGCCACGATTTTCACGCGCGCCAGCGCGCAGCCCAGCACTTCGGCGGCGATTTGCGCCGTCATGGTGTCCGAGCCCTGCCCGATCTCGCTCGCTCCCGTGTACACCACCACCCCGCCGTCGCGGTCAATCTTGATGTTTACCGTCGAATGCGGCATGTCCGAGCGGATGATGGAGTTCGCCGCGCCGCTCACGTAGTGGCTGCAGCCCAGTCCCAGGCCGCGCCCGCGTCCCAGCTTGCCGCGCCGCTTGTTCCACCCGGAGCGATCCACCACCTTCTCCACGCAGTCCGGCAAGCCATAGCTCTGCACGCGCAGGCCGTTCACCGTGATGCAGGGCGGCTGCAGCAGGTTGACGCGGCGAATGTCCGCGGGATCGAGCCCCAGTGCCGCAGCGATCTCGTCCAGTTGCGACTCGAAGGCAAAGCGCACGTTGACCGTGCCGTGCCCGCGCATGGCGCCGCAGGCGGGCTTGTTGGTGAGCACGCGGTAGCCGTCGTAGCGGATGTTGGGAATGTCGTAGAGCGCGCCCAGCAGCGCCCCGGAATAAAGAATGGTCACCACGCCGTAGGAGCAGTACGCCCCGCCATCCTGCACCACGCGCGCCGCCACCGCGGTGATGCGCCCGTCCCTCTTCACTCCCGTCTTCAGATCGATGATGGTGCGCGGGCGGCCGCGGTGCGCCCAGAACACCTCCTCGCGCGTGTAGGTGATCTTCACCGGAGCCCGCGCGGCGCGCGCCGCCACCGCGGCGATGATCTCCAGCGGAATCACTTCGCTCTTGCCGCCGAATCCGCCGCCCACCAGCGGCTTGATCACGCGAATCTGCGCCATGGGCATTTCCAGCACCAGTGACAGCTTGTGCTGCAGGTAATACGGCACCTGGGTGGAAGACCACACCGTCAGCCGCCCCGGCTGTCCGGTGTGCGGATCGGGTTCAAAGGCCGCCAGCGTGGAGTGCGGCTCCATGGCCGCGTGCGTCACCTCGCCCGCAATGTAGCGCGCCTCGGCGATGTGGTCGGCTTCCGCGAAGCCCTTCCCGGGATCGCCGAACACGTGGTGGTAGTCCTTCTCCAGGTTGTTGGCCTTGTGCTCGTGGATGAGGTTGCGTTCCGCCTTCATCGATTCTTCAGGATCGAAGTACGCGGGCAGGATCTCGTACTCCACGTCAATCAGTTCCAGCGCCGCTTCCGCAATCGACTCTGAGATCGCGGCCACGCAGGCCACGTTGTCGCCGATGTAGCGCACCTTGTCCACGGCCAGCGCCGTCTCGTCGTGCCCCACGGGCAGAATGCCGTACTTGTTGGGCGCGTCCGTCCCCGTCACTACCGCCACCACGCCGTCGAGCGCCAGCGCCTTCGACGCGTCCACGCGCTTGAGGCGCGCGTGCGGATGCGGCGCATGCAGGATCTTGCCGATCAGCATGCCGGGCACGGAGAGGTCGTCGGTGTACTTGCCCGCACCCGTGGTCTTGCCCGCCGCATCCACCATGGCGATGGATTTGCCGATAATGGAAAAGTCGCTCATGCCTCTCTCAGTCTCTTTACCCGTTGCAGGTCGGTCCTTTAGCCTTTCGCCGCCATCCCCTTCTGCTCCGCCTCCACCGCCGACCGGATGGCCTGGTACATCTGTGAGTACCCGGTGCAGCGGCACAGGTTGCCGCTCAGCGCCTGCCGCATCTCCTCCTCCGTAGGCTCAGGATTGGCCGCCAGCAGGGCCTTCACCGTCATGATGAACCCCGGAGTGCAGAAGCCGCACTGCGCGCCGCCCCAGTCGCCGTAGGCCTTCTGGATGGCGGCCAGCGCGCCGTGTTCGGCCACGCCCTCGATCGTGGTGATCTCCTCGCCCTGGCAGCTCGCCGCCAGCAGCGTGCAGGACATCATCGGCACTCCCTCCACCAGTACCGTGCAGGCGCCGCAGGAGGAGTCGTCGCAGCCGCGCTTGGAGCCGGTCAGGTCCAAGTCCTCGCGCAGGGCGTCCAGCAGGAGCTTGGAAGGCTCCACCGCCAGTTCATGCCGCCGTCCGTTCACCCGCAGCTCGATAAGTTCTTTTTTCATCGCTCTCAATACACCGGCACCATCGGATCCACCGCCCGCGCCCAGCGGTCAATGCCGCCGCGCATGGACTGCGACCTCTCAAACCCTTGCTGCCGCAGCCACTGGCACACGTTCAGCGAGCGCACGCCGTGGTGGCACACCACTACAATGTGCTCCTCCGGGTCCAGTTCCTGGTGCGCGCGCAGGGGAACATCGCCCATGGGGATGAGCGTCGCGCCCTCGATGCGCGCCGTCTCCACCTCCCACGGCTCGCGCACGTCCAGCAGCACCAGCTTCGTGCCCTTCTCCCGCAGTGCCTTCAATTCTTCCGCTGTGATCTCAAAGTCCATAGTTCAGTATCCGTAATCGGTCTGCGCCGCATAAGCGTGTTGCTGCACTTCCAGTTCCTGCTGCCGGCAGGCGCCCACCAGGTTCATGTACTCGCGCCGGTCGGCCACCCCGCGCACCCAGCGCTCGAACCACGCCGCAAAGTCCGCCGGCGTTTTCGTCTGCTCGTGATACTGCTGGAAGGCGGCATCGTCGCGCTTGTAGCACCCCTGCACCGGCGAGGGATGCGCCCCATAGGGACACTCCACCACCGCGCTCACCAGAAAGCCCGGAATCGCCGTGCGGTTGGGATCGCTGGCAATCACCTCTGCCTCCACCACTTTCTCCGCCACCACGATCACGCGCTTGGCCGCGCGCACCCCTTCGAGCATCACGCCAAAGTTGCCCCAGCAGTGCGCGTTGCCTTCGGCATCGGCGCGCTGCACGTGCACGATGGCCACATCGGGGGCCAGCGCACGCACGGCGTGCAGCCTTTCGCCCGTGAAGGGCGAAGCCAGCGCGGTGAAGAATTCATTGTCTTTGGCCACATCCGCGCCCAGCGCGGTGCGCGTGGGCAGGAAGGGCACGCCCATGGCAGCGGCCTGCAAGGCCAGCGCCACGCCGAAGTTGGTCATGTCCGTGACCTTCAGGCTTCCCGACTCCGCCGCCCGGCGAAAGTTATAGGCCGAGCCCATCATCACGTTGCCCACCCACGCAGCAATCACGCGCTCGGCACATCCCGCACCGATCATCTGGTCGAAGAGCACGTCTGAGATGGGCCCAATCAGCGTCAGCCCGCGCTTCTTCTGCCGCATGATCTCGTGCCCCGCGGCAAAGGGAATCATCTGCTCCATCTGCAGGCCCAGCGCCACCGACGCTCCGTCGGGGACGTGCTCGGCGATGGCCTCGCGCATTGAAAGAAGCTTGCTCATTCCTCTAGCACTACTTCCCCTTCCACACCGGCTTGCGCTTTTCCAGAAACGCCTGCAGGCCCTCCAGCGCGTCTTCGGTCTTGATCAGTTCGTCGAAGTAAATGGTCTCCGCGCGTGAGAGCCCTTTGTCGAAATGAATCGAGTCCCAGGCATAGAACGCCTTCTTGGCGCAGGCCAGCGCCACCGGGCTGAGCTTGGAGAGTTGCGCGATGGCCTCCCCCGCCATGGCTTCGACGTCTTCATCCGCGGTCACTCCGTTGGCCAGGCCCATGGCTGCGGCCTCCGGCCCCTGCAGTGAGCGGCCCGTCAGGATGAGCTCCGCGGCGCGCTTCTGCCCCACCAGCACGGAAAGCGCCACCGCCGCCACCGGCGGAAAGCACGCCAGCTTGATCTCCGGAAACTGCCACTTGGCGTTGTCCGCGGTATAGACCAGGTCGCACACCATGGCCAGCTCGGCGCCGCCGCCCAGACAGTTGCCCCGCACCGCCGCCACCGTCACCTTGCGCGTGTTCAGCAGCGCCTGGATCAGTTCGTGGAACTTGGTCAGCGTGTCGCGCACCTTGTCCGGCAGGTGCGCCGCCACATCCACGCCCGCCGAAAACGCCTTGGACGACCCCGCAAACAGCAGCACCGCCACATCGTCGCGCTTTTCCAGATCGGCCAGCGCCGCCCGCAGCTCTTCCATCATGGGCACGTCAATCACGTTTTGCGGCGGATGGTTCAGCGTGATTCGCGCCACCGGCGGCGCAACCTCGACGCTGATTTTCGTGTAGGTCGGCATCAGTTCCCTTCTTACCGAAGATCTCCGCGCATCACCGAGGATCGCTTCCTCTGACAACCCAAAAGTTCACAGTCCTTATCCGCGTTCATCCGCGCAAATCCGCGGTGAGAATCCTACTTCGTCCAGAAACCTTTCTTGTCGTACTCGCGGATGGCGGCCAGCGATGCCGCCGCCGGCTCGGGCGTAACGGATACGCTCTCTCCCAGCCGCAGCTTCCATCCCGTATGCGCCACCACCTCCTCGACGCTCACTCCGGGATGCGCGGAATCGAGATACGCCTCACCCTCTGCGCCGAACCGCAGCACGGCTTTGGTCGTGATCACGGCGCTGGGGCCGCCGCGTGGCAGGCCCACGCGCTCCCGCCATCCGCGTCCGTCGCCGTTTCCCGGGCTGGTCATGTAGCTGACGCGCTCCGGCAGCCGCCGCCGGTCGTGCTCCATCAGCACCACAAAGCGCCCGGCCAGCGAGGCAATGTCGCACGCGCCGCCCGAACCCGGCAGGCGGATGCTTCTTCCGCTCTTCCCACCCACGCGCGTCGAGTTCAGATTGCCGAAGCGGTCCACCTCGGCCGCGCCCAGAAAACCCAGGTCCACGCGGCCCGACTGCAGCAGGCTCATCACGCTCAGCATGTCCAGACATTGCGTGGCGCCCAGGAGGTTGGGCGGATCGGCCATGGTGTAGATCAGCTCTCGCGCCGGAGTCGAGCGCACCACGCCGTTTTCAAACAGGCCGATGGCGCGAGGCGCGTGCGTCTTCTTGGCCACCACAAACGCAATCAGCGGCAGGCGCATGCCCACAAACACCACTTCGCCGTCGCCAATCTCGCGCGCCGCCGCCGCCACCATCAGCTCGGAGAGCGTGTAGCCCGCCGCGGCCTGCGTGCCGGAGACTTCTTCTGCAGAAGCTGGGTTCACGGATTCCGCGCCGCCCTCCTCAAAGCGCCGACTTGCGCACTTCGCCGATGGTCTCCAGCGGATCCCGCGCGCCCGTCTTGGGCACGATCCACTTCTTTTCCGTGTCCAGAATTTCTAGCAGCAGCTTCTTGTCGGCCGCAGTAGGCAGCCAGTCCTTCAGCTGCTGATCGTATTCCTTTTCCTCCACCGCCTCGCCCGTCACCGGATGGAACTTCTGCTCCGCCCAGCGCCCGATGGTGCGGTTGAACTTGATGTCTGGAGCATAGAGCTGCGGCTCGCCCGGTTGCAGATTGTTGTTGAAGCGCGCGATCAGCCCCGCCACCTCGTCGCGATACAGTTGCCGGTTGTAGTCGTTGATGTCGTCCAGGTCGGCCGCGCGCTCGTTCTTGGGCTCGTCGTAGCGCCCCTTGATGCCCCACACGTACGCCCAGTGCGCCGAGGACGAATGGTCGGTGCCGAACAGGTCGTAGGACTCCGAGACCCACTTGTTCAGGTATTTCTGGATCAGCCACGCCGGAATCACGCCCGCCTCCACAATGCGGCGCAACCCGTCGTTGCCCGTGCCCATGTGGAACGCCTCTTCCTTCAGCATGTAGGACATGGAGCGGCCCAGCGGCGCGAAGCCCGAGTACTTCAGCATCTGCAATTGGAACTTGCCGTCGCGGTCCACAAAGTCCGTGTACGCATAGAAATCCAGCCAATTGTCAACGTCTTCGTTGAAGGCATTGAGCAGCCGCTTGTTCTCAAACGCGCGGCGCTCCAGCATCTTCTGCGCCTCCACTTTTCCCGTCTGCCCGAAGTGCTCGATGAGCAGCGCGCACATCTGCCACCCGTGGCGCATCTCCTCGATCATCACGCGCGTCAGCGCCCGCCGGTCGTAGTCCGAGGGCGCCCCGTCGAACAGAAACCGTTGCTGCTCCACGCTGGCAAACTCGGTGTCGCCCTGGTACACGATCATGTTCATCAGCGCGTCGCGCATGTTCTGCGTGGGAATCTGGCGCACCGTCTCCCACTTGCGCCGTCCCTTGTAGTGGCCGAACTGGATCTCCTCGGTCTCGATCGCCCCGTAGAGAGTCTCAAACTTGAAATTCGAGATCTCCTCCGGGTTCACCCCGATGTCCTTGCGCCACTCCTCGAACAGCCCCACCCAGTCGCTGAAGGTTCCAATCTTGAAAACTTTTCCTGGCATTCCTCGTTCTTCTTTCGTCTAAAGGTTCACCCACACGCTTTTCAATTCCGTGTAGTGTTCAATGGCGTGCATGCCCAGCTCGCGGCCGAATCCCGACTGCTTGTAGCCGCCGAAGGGCAGCGCCACGTCGTACAGGTTGTAGGCGTTCACCCACACCGTGCCCGCCTTCAGGCGGCGCGCCACGGCATGCGCCTTGCGGATGTCGTTGGTCCACACCGCCGCGGCCAGCCCATAGATGTTCTGGTTGGCCAGCTCCGCCACCTGCTCCACGTCGTCAAACGGGATGGTGGCCAGCACCGGGCCGAAAATTTCCTCCTGTGCGATCTTCATCTGGTTGTCCACCTCGTCAAACACCGTGGGCTCCAGAAAATATCCCTTGCCGCCGTCCACGGAAACGCGGTTGCCGCCCGCCACCAGCTTCGCGCCTTCCTTCTTCCCTGCCTCGATGTACTCCAGCACCGAGTTCATCTGCTGCTCGCTCACGATGGCGCCCAGCCGCGTCTTGGGATCCAGCGGATCGCCCGGGCGCAGCTTCTTCGTCCGCTCCACCAGCTTTTCCATGAACTGGTCGTGGATCTTCTTTTCCACGAACAGCCGCGAGCCCGCGGCGCAGACCTCGCCCTTGCCGTAGAAAATGCCCGTGGTCGCGCCGCGCACCGCCGCCTCCATGTCGGAGTCGGCAAACACGATGTTGGGCGACTTGCCGCCCAGCTCCAGCGTCAGCCGCTTCACCGTATCCGCCGCGTTGCGCATCACTTCCTTGCCCACCACGGTCGAGCCCGTGAACGCCACCTTGTCCACGCCCGGATGCTTCACCAGGCCCATGCCCACCACCGGGCCCGAGCCCGGCAAAATGTTCACCACGCCCGCGGGCACGCCCGCTTCCACCATCAACTGGCCCACGCGCAGCGCTGAAAGCGAAGTCTGCGACGCCGGCTTCCAGATCACGGTATTGCCCGTGGCCAGCGCTGGCGCGATCTTCCACGAGGCCAGCAGCAGGGGGAAATTCCACGGCACAATTGCTGCCACCACGCCCAGCGGCTCGCGCAGGGTGTAGGTGAAGGCGTTGGGACGCGAGTTGATGGTCTCCCCGTGGATCTTCGTCGCCCAGCCCGCGTAGTAGCGGAAGACCTCGGCCACCGTGGGCACATCCACGTAGCGCGATTCAAAAATGGGCTTGCCGTTGTCCAGCGTCTCGATCTCGGAGATCTCGTCGATGTTCTGCTCGATCAGATCGGCGATGCGCCACAAGATCTTGCCGCGTTCGCTGGCCGTCATCTTCTGCCAGGGGCCGGCTGCATCGTCGAACGCCTGGCGCGCCGCCTGAACGGCGCGCTCCACGTCCTCGGCCCCGGCGGCGGCAATCTGCGTCAGCACCTCTCCCGTCGCCGGGTTCACGGTCTCGAACGTCTTGCCGCTGGCGGCCTCCACCCACTCGCCGCCGATCAGCAGTTTTCCCGGTTTGATTTGCGCCTTGGTTGCAGCAATCATTCTCAACACCTTTCACCACAAAGAGCACGAAGGTTCACCCAGGCTGCTTCCTGCCGCCTTTGTGTCCTTCGTGGTTCGCTTTGCCTGTCCTGTTTTGCGACAACGGTGGCGTCATTTCGCCTTGAACTCCGCCGGACGCTTCTCCACGTACGCCGCCAGACCTTCCTTGGCGTCTTCACTCTGGAAGAGCAGCTGCTGGTTCTCGCGCTCCACCGCCAGCGCCGACTCCATCGGAATCTCCCAGCCCGTCTGCACCGCGCGCTTGATGCGGCCCACGGCCTTCGACGCCTTGTTGGGCGGGCAGAATTGGCGCGCGTATTCCATCACGTTTTCCATGAAGTTCTCGCGCTCGAAGATGTCGTTGACAATGCCCAGCTCCTTGGCCTCTTCGAAGGTGAAGGTGTTGCCCGTCACCATCAGTTCGATGGCCTTGGACTTGCCCACCATGCGCGACAGCCGCTGCGTTCCGCCCGTGCCCGGCAGCACGCCCAGGTTCACTTCCGGCAGCCCGATCTTGCCCGAATCCTTGCGCGCCAGCCGGATGTCGGCGGCCATGGCGATCTCCAGCCCTCCGCCCACGGTGTGCCCGTTCAGCGCCGCAATCACCAGCTTGGGCGTGTGCTCCAGCCGCAGCAGGGTCTCGTTGGCGTGCAGGCAGAAGTAATATTTGAAGGTCGGATCGACGCTGGCCAGCATCTTGATGTTGGCGCCCGCGGAGAAAAACTTGTCGCCCGCGCCCGTCAGCACCATCACGTGCACGTCGTTGTCCATGCGCGCCTTCAGGATGGCTTCGTCGAGCTGCCGGTTCATCTCGTAGGTGTAGGTGTTGGCCGGCGGATCGGTCATCGCGATGACGGCCACACCCTGCTCCACCCGGTATTGAATCAGTTCCTGCGTTGCTACTTCCGTTGTTGCCATGCTTGAACTCCTTCTTGGAATGTTTTCAGAACTTTTAGCTTCGCGAGCGCCGCGTCCGCGAACGCCCGGCTCCGGCCTGGCCGCGAACTCCGGCGAGGAAAATGTCGCCCATCTGGCGCGCCAGCGCGGCGGCGCCGCCATCCACCCGCGGCCGGTACCAGGTGTAAATCCAGTTCATCATGCCGAACAGGCTCAGCACCGCGATGCGACTGGAGAATTCTAATCCTTCCCGCCGCTTCAGGTCTTCCATCAGCCCCACGCAGGTGCGGAAATATTCGCGCTTGATGCCCCGAATCTCCGCCCCGTAGCTGTTGGTCAGCACGTCGTCTTCGTGCGAAAGCACCTTCATCGCCTTGGGATGAGCAAGAAAATACTCCAGGTGATTGCCAATGAACAGGCGCACGCGCCCTTCCGCGTCGCGCTCGCCTTTGAGCTTCTCCCGCAGCCGCTCCAGGATGGTGGTGAAGGCATGCTTCTGGATCAGATAGAGCAGCTTTTCCTTGGACTCGAAATAATAGTAAAGCCCGGCCAGCGAGGTGCCGCTGGCGCGTGAGAGGTCGCGCATGGAGGCGCCGTCGTAGCCCTTTTCGTGAAAGACCTCGGTGGCATGCACCAGGATCTCCGCCAGCCGCCGCTCGAAGCGGCGGTCCGGCGCCGGAGCGCCCCGGCGCGAGGCCGGAACGGCGGGACGCGGTGCTGGGCTGGAGGCCGCCATGAGAGTTATCGAACGTTCGTTCGAATCTATCCAAGATACCCGCGCCGCCGCGGCTGTGTCAAGGGCAGACCAGGCTGGCGTCCCTCAGGCCTTCTCGCCGATGCGTTTCTCCCAGGCCTCGTGCTCCTCGCGCCCCCAATGCGCCACCAGAATCGCATAGCCGTCCGGGTCGCGCAGGTGGATTTCCCCGCTGGGCATGTACTCCGGGCGGCG
>CAYRII010000043.1:0-11103 GCA_964424245.1 uncultured Terriglobales bacterium
GCCAGGAGTTCGCGCGCATGGCGACGCCTGAAATCATTCGCGAGCACTACGATTCGCTGGCGCTGATCTACCGCACTTTTTGGGGCGATCATATCCACCACGGCCTGTTCGATGGCGGCGATGAGGCGCCGGCCGCGGCGCAGCAGCGCCTGCTCGACTACTGCGTGGAGAAGCTGGCACTGCCTCGCGGCGCCACCGTGCTCGACGTGGGATGCGGCCACGGCGGAACCGTGGCGTACCTCGCCGAGCATTACGACTGCACGGTGACCGGGTTGACCCTGAGCGAAAAGCAGGCCCGGTTGGCGCAAGACAAGATCCGCCGCTCGGCGGCGTCGGCACGTGCTCAGGTTATCGTCGGCGACGCCGAATCGTGGGAATTCCCGGCAGACCACTACGACCTGATATGGACCATGGAATCCTCTGAGCACTTTGCCTATAAGGGCGCCTACTTTCGCAGGGCGGCAAGGGCCCTTCGCCGGGGAGGCCGCCTGCTCCTCGCGGCCTGGACCGGGTCCATGGAGCGGCCGCGGGTCCGCGCCGTGGCAGAGGCGTTCTTGTGCCCGTCGCTGATCACGGCGCAGGACTATGTGGCGTTGCTGCACGCCGCGGGGATGCGCCTTCGTTACCAGGAGGACTTGACCGGGCGCGTGGCGCGCACCTGGGAAATTTGCGCGGCGCGAGCGCGCGCCGCCGGCGCGGCCCGGCTCCTGATGCCCCGGCCGGTGCGCGCCTTTGTCGCCGGCATCGACCTCATCCTGGAAGCCTATCGCTGCGGCGACCTGAGCTATACCCTGATGATCGCGGAAAAGCCCTGAAAAGCCTCGGCCGGTTTCAGGCCGTCGGCTGTTCCAGCGGAACCCGGTCCACGGTATATACTGAACTCTTCGCAGGATTCGCGTCCGTGAGTCTGTAAATCAAGGAGAAGGAATCATTTCCCATGTCCTCATCTGCCGTCTCGTACGCCCGTGAAAACCAGCAACGATTTCTGAACGAACTCAAGGATCTGCTGCGCATTCCCAGCGTGAGCACGCTGCCGCAGCACAAGGACGACGTGCAGCGGGCCGCCCAGTTTGTCGCCGACGAGATGAAGCGCCTTGGGCTGGAAAACGTGGCCATCATCCCCACGCAGGGCCACCCGCTGGTGTACGGCGACTGGCTGCACGCCTCCGGCAAGCCCACCGTGCTCTGCTACGGCCATTACGATGTGCAGCCGCCTGATCCCTTGGAAGAGTGGATTTCGCCGCCCTTTGAGCCGACCGAGCGCAACCAGAACCTGTACGCCCGGGGCGCTGTGGATGACAAGGGTCAGATGTACATGCATTTGAAGGCCTTGGAGGCCCTGATGCGGACCGGCGGCGGCAAACTTCCGGTCAACGTGCGCTTGCTGATCGAAGGCGAAGAGGAGGTAGGCGGCGAGAGCATTGAACAGTACGTGCGCCAGTATCCGGAGCGGCTCAAGGCCGATGTGGCCCTGGTGTCGGACACGGAGATGTTCGCCGCGGAACTGCCCACGCTCTGCGTGGGGCTGCGCGGGCTGGTCTATACCGAACTGGAAGCCACCGGCGCCATGGTGGACCTGCACTCCGGCATGTACGGCGGCGTGGCTCCCAACCCTCTGGAGGCCCTGGCGCGCATCATTTCCGGGCTCAAGGATGCCAGCGGGAAGGTCCTGGTGCCCGGTTTTTACGACCGTGTGCTGCAACCAAATCCCGGCGAACTCAAGGCGTGGAACGCATTGCCCTTCGACGAAGAGGAGTACCGAAAAAAGGAAGTCGGATCCACGGTCCTGACGGGGGAAGCCGGGTACTCCGTTCTGGAGCGTACCTGGTCGCGTCCCACGCTGGAAGTCCACGGCATGCCCGGCGGCTTTGTTGAGCCCGGGGCCAAGACGGTGATTCCGGCGCGGGCCTCGGCCAAGATTTCCATGCGCCTGGTTCCCGAACAGAGGCCGGAGGAAATTTTCAAGAGCTACAGCGAGTACGTTCAGTCTCTCGTGCCCAAGGGAATCCAACTGAAGATCAAGAAGCACAGCCTGGGACCCGCCATTGTTGTGCCCACCGAAAACCAGTACGTCCGCGCCGCCATCGACGCCATGCGAGAGATCTTCAACAAGGATACGGTCTTCATTCGCTCGGGCGGCTCGGTTCCCATCGTGGGCGACTTTCAGGCCCACTTGAAGATTCCCACCGTCATGATGGGGTTCGGGCTGCCGGACGACAACCTGCATGCCCCCAACGAGAAGTTCCACATTCCGAACTTTTACCGCGGAATCGAGTCCATCATTCGCTTCTTTCAGAAGGTGGGCGAAGACGGAGCATAGAGCAAGCCACAGCAACCGGAAAAACAGCGGCATTTCTTCTTACGGTTTGGTTGATTCCGGGGAGGAAACGCGCTAGACTGTTTTCTGCTCCGGCGATTCTCCCGCCTGCTTTCCTCACACACCAAACGAAAGGCCTGTCTTGCACCAAGCTGTGTGCAATGAATTGTGCTGCCGCGCAGGAGCCCACCATATATTGGGCTATTACTGCTTGACCGCCGATACCTTACTGGGTAGAGTAAATCTCGATTGCAGGCCCAGGGACGCGGCTCCAGGCCACAGCGGTGTGGACAACCTGAAGGAGTAAATCTTGCTGAAGCTGAAGAAGTTGCAGATCCTGGGTTTCAAGTCCTTTTGTGACCGCACGGAATTGAAGTTTGAAGGCGATGGCATTGCGGCCATCGTCGGCCCCAATGGCTGCGGCAAGTCCAACATCGCGGATGCCATCTCCTGGGTGCTGGGCGAGCAATCCGCCAAGACGTTGCGCGGCTCGCGCATGGAAGACGTCATCTTCGCCGGCACGCGCGATCGCAAGCCCACCGGCATGGCAGAGGTTTCCCTCACCCTGATCGATCCCGAAGTGTTCGAGGGGCCGCTTGCTGATCTTTCCACCGAAGTTGAGGTCCGGGATGAAATGCCGGCAGACGACTGGGACGAAGCCGCTCAGCGACTCCAGGCGGCCGAGGAAACGGAGCGCGTGAGCCAGGAGCTTCAGCCGCAGAAGCCGGAACCTGAGGAAAACCCCGACCCCGCCGAGTTGGATGGCCCCATTCCCCTGGACGTGGTGCTTAGGGTTCGTCGCCGCCGCCTGAAGAGGGTGACGACCCGCGCCGGCCAGATCGTCGTAACCAGGCGACTGTTCCGATCCGGCGAGAGCGAGTATCTGATGAACGGCAAGCTCTGCCGCCTGCGCGACATTCAGGATCTGTTCCTGGGGACGGGCCTGGGGCCGGAGTCTTACGCCATCATCGAACAGGGACGCATCGGGCAGATTCTGAGCAGCCGCCCGCACGACCGCCGCGCCATCATCGAGGAAGCGGCCGGCATCACCAGGTTCAAGACCAAGAAGCGCCTGGCGGAGGCGCGCCTGGAGCAGGCGCAACAGAACCTGGCGCGCTTGAGCGATATCTTCGAGGAAGTCACGCGGCAGATGAACTCCCTCAAGCGGCAGGCCGCGAAGGCGGAGCGCTACGTCCGTTTGCGCGATGAGATGCGCGGAAAGTTGCGCCTGGTGCTGGCCAGCAAGCTCGATCACTTTGCCACGGAGTCTGCGGCGCTGGAGGCTGAGCAACAACGCATTGCGGGCGAAATCCAGGCGCTCGGCGAGACGGTTGGCCGGCTGGAAGCGGAACAGGGTGACCTGACCCGGCGCGGCTACAGCCTGGACGACGAAATTGCCCGCAACCGTGAGCGCGGCAACACCCTGGCGCTGGAGAGCGACCGGGCAGCCGGCCTCAAGCGGCACAATCAGGAACGTTGTGCGGAACTGGTGACGCGCTCCGCGGCGGCAGAGTCTGAATTGGAGCAAACGTACGCGCAACTGGCGGCGCTGGAGAAGGAGCGGGCGGCAAACCGCGCGGTGCTGGACTCTGCCGAAGCCGATGTGGCCGCGGCGCAGCAGGAAGCTGCGGTCTGCCGGCAGGAAGTGGCCCAGGCAGCGGCCGCCTTGGATGCCCTGGAGCGGCAGCAGGAGCTGCGCCGCCAGCAGATCTTCGAAGCCTTGGGCACGGCCACGACCTTGCGCAACCAGCTGGCGCAGGTGGAGGGCAACATGGCGGCGCTGGTGCGCGAGGCGCAGCGGCTGGCGCGCGAGATCGAGGCCGCACGCTCGCAACGGGAGTCGTTCCATGGCCAGCGCGGGCAAATGGCGCTGGAATTCGAGTCAGCCACTTCACGCCGCGAGCAACTGCGCGCGCGAACGGCGGAACTGGGGCGCGACCTGGAAGCTCGCCGCCGCCAGGAGTCGGACACGCGCCAGGAGCTGGATGCCCTGCGCGCCACGTACGCCGCAACGCTGGGCAAGAAAGGCTCCCTGGAGGCGCTGATTGCCGAGCACGGATACTCCACCGAGTCGGTCAAGCGGCTCATGCAGAACGGAAACTCCCGCGAATTCCAGCCGGTGGGCGTGCTGGCGGACTTTCTCGAAGTGGACGACGCCTACGAGCGGGTGGTGGAGGAGTTCCTGCGCGACGAGCTCAACTACATCGTGGTCAAGTCGTGGGACGCGGCCGATGAGGGCCTGCGCTTGCTGCGCACCGGTGTGGACGGGCGTGCCACGTTCCTGGTCCACCCGGACGATTCCCAGGCCAAGTTCTCCTTTGCCGTCGATGAAGCCGCACGGCCGGCGCCGCCGCGCGATTCCATCGTTCCCCTCACGCGCTGCATCCGGGTGCTGAACGGATTCGGCAAATCGCTGGAAGTGATTCTGCCCAAGCTGCGCGACGGCTTCATCGCGCCCGGCCCAGCGGTGGCGCGCGAACTGGCGCTGGAAAATCCCGACGCCTTTTTCCTGGCGCAGTCCGGTGAGTGTTTTCACAACGTGACCGTCACCGGCGGCAAGCAGCAGGCCGGTGGGCCGCTCTCGCTCAAGCGGGAGCTGCGCAAGGTGGAGCAACAGGCTCAGGAGATGGCGGAGAAACTGAGCTCCGGCGAGACACAGGTCGCCGCCCTGGGGCGAGAGATTGCCGAAATGACTTCCCTGCTGCAGCGTGTGGAAGCGGAGCAGCGCGAAGTCGAGCGCCAGGCCATGACCTCAGGCACAACCTTGGAGCAACTGGATCGTGAGCTGGCCCGCCTGGACCAGAGGCTGGCGCTCCATCAGCAGGAAGCGACGCGGGTTCAGGACGAGCGAAGCCAACAAGAGAGCGAGGCGGCGGACCACCGCAAGGAGCTTGCGGCGCTGGAAGAGGTCGGCGGATCTCTCGAGCGTGACATCCACTCCAGCCAAAAGCAGTTCGAGCATCTGAAAACGACCCGGGAAACTGCGGCCCGAACCGCCTCGGAAATGGCCGTGCGCCTTGCGGCCCTGGACGAGCGGCGTATTGCCGCGGCCGCGGCACTGGGACGGATTGAGTCCCTGGCGGCTGAGGTGGCGGCCCGTGTGGAAACGTTACGGCCTCAAATCGCGGCCGCAGCCGACGAAAAACAGCAGCGCGAGGCGGAGAACCTGGACCTTGCCGCTCGGCTCGCAGGCTGGGCGGAAGAGCGCAGCCGAGTGGAAGCGCTCGAAGTGGAACTGCGCGCCAGCGCGGAACAGGCGCGCACGCGCATCGCCGCGATCGAACAGGAACTCCGTTCCGCCCGGCTGGCGCTCGACTCTGCCCGCGACCGTCGTGGCGAAGTGGCGGCGTCCGCGGCCAAACTGCAGTCCGACACTGAACACATGGCTGAGACCTGCCTGACCGAGTTGGGGGTGGCGGCGGCGCAGTTGCGCGAAGATGCCTCCCTGGTGCGCGTCAGCGGCGCGGAACTGGCGGCCGAAGACGCCCGCTACCACGAACTGCGCGCCCGCCTTGATGCCATGGGACCCGTGAACATGATGGCGCTCGAGGAATACAACGAGATTGCTGCGCGACACTCCTTCCTGGAGTCCCAGCGCAAGGACCTGATGGAATCCATCCAGAACACGCAGAACACCATCCGCGAGATCGATGTCATTTCGCGGCAGCTCTTCCAGGAAGCCTTCGAAAAGATCAACGAGAACTTCCAGATGACGTTCCGCAAGCTGTTCGGTGGCGGCCAGGGCTTCATGAAATTGACCGACGAGGAGAACACTGCCGAAAGCGGCATCGACGTGGTGGCTTCGCCGCCGGGCAAGAGGCTGCAGAATGTACTGTTGCTGTCCGGCGGGGAAAAGGCGCTCACCGCATTGGCGCTGCTGGTGGGGATTTTCCAATACCAGCCCAGCCCATTCTGCATTCTCGATGAGGTGGATGCGCCGCTCGACGAGGCCAACATCGGCCGCTTCACCGACCTGGTGCGCGAACTGAGCGCGCAGACTCAGTTTGTGCTCATCACGCACAGCAAGAAAACCATGGATATCGCGCCCATGATGTACGGCGTCACCATGCAGGAACCCGGAGTCTCCAAGCTGGTGGCGGTGAAATTCGGAGAGTCCGCGCGACAGGCCCGCAGCGCCTGATTTTTCCACAGAGCGCATAGGCGGAACGCGGCTCCCGGTGCGCGTTTCACTTGCCTGGTGAATCTGTCAACTGTTTTCCACCGGGAAGTTTTTTGCCAATCGGACGTCCGTCCTTCTGGCAACGTTGACAAAAACTTCTTGCCGATTAGAATACGCCCCTACTTCCCCTGACTAGGATTTGCGTACTCAATCATGACCACGAAAGAATCAGCCGCTGTTCTTCTGTACACGGATTTTCCCGGCCTTCCAGTCCATGCCAGTGGAAAGGTGCGCGACCTGTACCAGATGAACGGCCAGCTTCTGTTCGTGGCCACGGACCGCATCTCCGCATTCGACTGCGTGCTGGCTTCCGGCATTCCGCACAAGGGCAGCGTGCTGACACAGCTTTCCCTGTTTTGGTTTGAATTCTTGCAGCCGATCGTACCCAACCACCTGGTGACGGCCCGGGTGGAAGACTATCCGGAAGCCGTCTCTTCCTACCGCGAGCAGCTGCGCGGGCGCTCCATGCTGGTATCCCGGGCGGACATGATCGCCATCGAATGCGTGGTGCGCGGGTATCTTTCCGGGTCGGCCTGGAAGGAGTACAAGCAGTCCGGCTCGGTCTGCGGCATTTCGTTGCCGGCAGGATTGCGGGAATCCGACAAGCTGCCGCAACCCATATTTACGCCGGCCGTCAAGGCCACAAGCGGCCACGACGAAAACATCCCCTTCGCCGAGATGGTGAAGCGTGTCGGGCCCGGCTTGAGCGCAACCCTCCGCGACCTGAGCCTTCGCATCTACCAAACTGCGGCCGACTACGCCGCAGGGAGGGGCATCTTGATCGCTGACACCAAGCTGGAATTCGGAACCACTTCTCAGGGTCTGGTGCTGGCGGACGAAGTGCTGACGCCGGATTCTTCGCGCTTCTGGCCGGCGGATTTGTACCATCCGGGGGGCGCGCAGGAGTCGTTTGACAAGCAGTATGTCCGCGATTACCTGGAATCCATCCACTGGGACAAGCAACCTCCGGCGCCGGCGCTGCCCGCCGAAGTGGTGCAAAAGACCAGCGAAAAATACCTCGAAGCGTATCGCCTCCTGACGGGGCGGGAATTGGAGGTCGAAGGCTGAATTTGCCGCCTGCAAAAGCAGCCCGCCAGCGCCACCAGGCCGGCAGAGAGGAAAACGCCCGTTGACACCTCTAGACTGGTTGATCGTGCTGATTGTTGTGGCTTCGGCGGCCATGGCGGCTGGACAGGGATTCTTCCTGGAACTGTTTTCCCTGGGCGGGGCCGTGCTGGGGTACTTGCTGGCCGCTTGGAACCATCAGCGGCTGGTGCCCTTGTTCGACCCCTACGTCAAGAGCACGGCGGTTTCGGCGATGGCGGCGTTCCTGTTGATTTTTTTGGTGGTGCTGTTTGCCGGAGGCCTGGCGGGACGGATTACCAGTTGGGCGGTCAAGGAGTCCGGGCTGCGCTGGTATGACCGGCTGCTGGGGGGAGCGTTCGGGCTGTTGCGCGGCGTGATTGTGGCCTCCGCCATCGTTATGGCGCTGGTGGCGTTTCTGCCGGAAACCAGAGTGGTCGGCGGCTCGGTCCTGGGACGGTATCTGCTGGTGACGGGAAGAATGGTGGCGCAATTGGCTCCGGAGGACATTCGCGATCGTTTTCGCTCGGGCATGGAAGCCATGAGCAAGCGTTCCCGGGAAAAACAGGAGGGTGCAGCAGGCGGCCACCGGACCTCCGACGATGCGGTTGAGGCCCCAAAGGAAAAGAAATAAAGTGGGCGAATAACCCACCCAAGTGAACCGGCGCAATCATGTGAAAGTGAGGCTTTGTGAAAGACCAGTTGGAAGCACTCGTGACGCAGATGTATCACAGCGGGATTCTGTATTCGGAGGCGGTGCGCGAGTTCAAGAAGCGCTTCATCCTGACGGTTTTGATGGCCAATCAGGGAAACCAGTGCCGCGCGGCGCGACAACTGGGTATGCATCGCAACACTTTGAGCCGAACCATCTCCGAACTCAAATTGGATATTCGCGCCCTGCGCAGCGGAGCACGCCGCCCTCCGCGCAGCGCCCGCCCTGTTTCCTTGGAGAAGAAGGCGGCCCGCTGAGCCGCTGGGTTACGGCCCCACGGATAAGACGCTCCCTCGGCAGAAAAATGAAAAGGCAGCCACCGAAGGCTGCCTTTCTCTTTTGTTTCCTTAGGCTTTCGGGCGGGGATTTCTAGCGCTTGCCCCCTCGCCTGGGGCCAGCCGATGTTGTAACCAGCATTCCGTTTTGCATCTTCATCAGGAAGGGCTTGGCCTGGAACTCCGACGGCTCTCCCTGCACGTTGATGCTGGAACCCACCGCCGGGACCATGCGGGGCGGTAACGGGGCCGCCATGGTGAGCTCCACATCCGCCACGTTGGCCTCAATCGCGTCCACGGTGGCAGCCAGTTGCAGGGTGGTGCGCGACGCGGCAACGATCTTGCCTTGAAAGGCCAATGGTACACCCCGGATTTCGCTCCACACTTTGTCCGCCGACTCTCCGCCGAGACCCAGGATGAATTCGATTTCCGCCATATTCATTTCGCGAATCTTCTTGGCGGCCACCATTTGCGCGGCCATTTCCGCCGGAGTGGGGGCGGGCTTGACGGTAAAGCCAGCCGGTGGCAGGGCGGTGGTCTTGGTCTTGGTCAGCAGATCGGCCCAGCCATCTTCGCCGCCGTGATACACCACGTACTTGCTGCGCCCGTAGCGCGCTATGTCCTTGTTATTTCCGCTCAGGTTGACCGCGCGGGCGATGAACCAAAATCCTTGCGGGTGAACGGGATTCGACTCCAGATAGGCCAGCGCCAGCCGGTAGACGTCTTTCAAGTTCTCCGGGCTGGCCGACACCGAGGAATGAAGATGTTCCTGTGCCTCGGCATAGTTCTTTTCCCCCAGCGCCGCCCAGCCCAGCGTGCCATGGAAAATAATTTCGGATTGGTTCTTCAGCGTGTCAAAGTCCTGTTGGGATTCGCCTTCTCTCCGGGAGGCGGTCTTCAGGGCATCCAGTCCCTGGTCCGCCAGTTGTTTGGCCTCTGCCAGGTTCTGCCGGGGATTCTGATTGGCTTCGGCGGCGGCAGTTTTCAGGGAAACCAGCACCAGCAGAGCCCGCAGGCTGTCCGGGCTTACCTGCAGCAGGCGTTGGGCGGTGTCCATGGCCTTGGCGGGATTCTGCACCTGAAAGTACGCGCCCATCAGAGCCAGAAGGGCATCTTCCTTCACCACGCTGTTGGGATACTGGATCACGAAACCCTCCAGGCTGCTGATCCTGGCGTTGGGATCCTGCTGGCTGATGGCGTCGGTATAGGTGTTATGCTCCGCGGGATCCTTGATGGTCTTGGGCTGCGGACCGGTTTCCTCCTGGCCCCACACGGCGGATCCACCGGCCAGGGCCACGAGAGCCAGGACCAGTACCAACGCGACTGGCGACTTCTTCATTCGGTGCTCCTTTGGGGTCTGGGAAAAAATGGCGACGTGTGCCTTCCGTGGCGGCGTTCTTTGCCTCCGCGCGATATCCGCATTCCGGGCAAGCACATCCCTTCCATCCGGAAGACCGCCAGGGGCATGCGGAGGGTGCGATTATATAGGAACGTGCTCGTCCCTGTACAAGCCAAAAGCGCCATGACTTCTTTCCCTCCCCTACCGTATGATGCACCCTGGGCGCCCGCTGGATGCGTGCACGGACGTCGATATCAACACTTTTGCCAAGCACAGATCCGAACAGGAAGCCAGCCATGAGAGGACCTTACACTCAACCCTTGCAGGGCAAAGTGGCCGTCGTGACGGGAGCGGGCCGGGGTATTGGGGCCGCGATTGCCCGTCGGCTGGCGGACCTGGGAGCGGCCACGGTGATTTGTGGACGGCAGCTCCCCCCGCTGCAGGCCACGGCCAAAGAGATTCAGGCATCCGGCGGCGTGTGTGAGCCGGTGCCCTGCGACGTCACGCGGATGGAATCGGTTCAGGCGCTGGCGGACAGGGTGGAATCGCAGTTCCAGCGCGCGGATATCCTGGTGAACAACGCCGCCGTCCGCGGTCCTCGGGGTCCTTTGCACCAGCTTGATCCCAAGCATTGGGACGAAATTCTGAACACCAACCTGCGTGCGGCATATCTCACCATCCGGGCGTTTGCTCCGGCCATGATCCGGGCGGGTGGCGGAGACATTATCAGCATCTCGTCCCTCGCCGGGAAGAACCCCTTGCTGGATGGCGCCGCCTACAGCGCTTCCAAGTGGGGCTTGAACGGCCTGAGCTATTCGGTGGCAGAAGAGCTGCGGCAGCACAATATTCGTGTTTCCGTCATTTGTCCCGGTTCCACGGAGACGCAATTGAGCCCTCATGGAGGCAAGGATCCTGCCCGCATGCTTCAGCCGGCGGACGTGGCGGACGTGGTGGGCTTGCTGGTGACCCTGCCGCCCCGGGCCCTGGCCAGCGAGGTGCTCCTGCGCCCGACGCAGAAACCGTGACACTGCCCGGTTTGTATTAGGAGCGCTGCCGGTGCTACCATCAAGTTTCTCACTTTATTTTCAGGAGGCAGTTATGTCGGACCGGGACAGTGGCAGCGGAGTCTTGTGGTTCATGGCGGGCCTGGGTATCGGCGCTCTTCTTGGAGTGCTCTACGCACCGCGCTCCGGCGAG
>CAYRII010000043.1:11113-14387 GCA_964424245.1 uncultured Terriglobales bacterium
AACGCGCGAAGCTTTGCGCGAACGTGTGGAAGAAGGCCGAGACCTGATTGTGGCGCGCAGCCGCCAGGCGCGCGAGCAGGCGTCGCAGTGGGCGGACCGGGGTCGTGACGTCCTGAGCCGCCAGAAGGAACAGTTGGCAACGGCCGTCGAGGCGGGCAAGCAGGCTTATCGCGAGAGTGCGGTCGAAGGTACGGCAACAAGCAAGAAGTCGTAGAGGTTTGACCGGGTTGGCTGCGCCGAGGACTGGGGTGCAAGGTCCTGGCGTTTCAGGGGCAAAGCGATGGATCCTTCCACGCAGACATTGCTGACCATGTTCATCGCCGTAACGGCGCTCGCCGTTTTGATTCAGATGGGGATCCTGATCGCGCTGTTTCTCAGCGTCAAGAAGACCAGCGCGCGCGTGGAATCCCTCGCGGATGAAGTGCAGAGGCGAGGCCTTCCCGTGCTCGACGCCGCGCACACCATCCTGCTGGAAAGCCGCGTCAACCTGGGCGCCATTACCAGCAACCTGGCCGCCACCACCGCCAGCATCAGATCCAAAGTGGAGCACCTGGACGGGGCTGTGGACGACGTGCTGGACCGCGCCCGGTTGCAGGTGATTCGCGCCGATCAAATGGTTTCGCGCACTCTGGACCGGGTCGAGGAAACCACCGAAATGGTGCAGGATACTGTGGTCTCTCCCGTACGCCAGATCGCCGCCCTCGTGCACGGGCTGCAAGTGGGAATCGACACCCTGGTCGGTCGCAGCCGCAAGCGCGCCTCCTCGCGCGAGATGGTGCGCGCTTCGCAGGAAGAAGAAATGTTTATTTAGCGTGCCTGGCGCATGGGAAAGGGCAGCGCGCTGGCGCTGCCCTTTTTCATTTCCCGCCCGTCGCCGTCAGGCGATCCAGCCGCCGCCGACCACCACATCTCCGTCGTACAACACCACGGCCTGTCCCGGCGTGATGGCTCGCTGCGCTGCATCAAAAGTCACCACTGCCTCATCCTCCGCCACCTGTTCCACCGTGGCTGGGGACGGCTGGTGGCGATGGCGAATTTTGGCGCTCACCCGCATTGGTGCGCTTATGCCATCGGTAGCGATCCAGTTCAACTGCCGGGCGCGTAGAGTCCGCGAGAAAAGCGCTTCGCCGTTTCCTACCACTACCTGGCGCGATTCGCCGCGCACTTCGAGCACATAAAGCGGCGAGCCCGTGGCCACGCCCAGCCCCTTGCGCTGGCCGACGGTGAACTGGTGGATTCCCTGGTGCCGCCCCACCACACGACCGTCCGTAGTAACCAGTTCTCCGGTTGAATCCGGCCGCTCCTCTCCCTGCTCTTCCAGGTAGGCGTCCAGAAACTTCTTGTAATCGCCGCCGGGGACGAAACAAATCTCCTGCGAGTCGGGCTTCTCCGCCAGTGCCAGCCCGTGGCGGCGGGCCAGCTCGCGTACTTCGGACTTGTGCATTGCGCCCAGGGGAAAGCGCGTCCGGCTGAGCTGCTCCTGGGTCAGGCCAAACAGGAAATAACTCTGGTCCTTGGTCTCGTCCACGGCCCGGCGGAGCAACCAGCGGCCGCTGGCCGGATCCCATTCCACGCGGGCGTAGTGGCCGGTGGCCAGCGACTCGGCGCCGATCTGCCGCGCCGTCACCAGCAACTGGTCAAACTTCACGTGGTTGTTGCACAGGCTGCAGGGAATGGGCGTGCGTCCGGACAAATATTCCTGCACAAAGGGGCGCACCACGTCCTTCTCGAAGCGCTCTTCATGATTCACGACGTAATACGGAATTCGCAGTGTCTCGGCCACCCGCCGCGCGTCATAGACGTCGTCCAGCGAACAGCACCGCCCCTGAACGGACTCCGGCATGCCTTCATGCCCCGCCAGGCGGCGCTGGTTCCAGAGCTGCATGGTCAACCCCACCACGCTGTGCCCCTCGGCGCGCAGCAGGGCCGCAACGGTGGAGGAATCCACACCGCCCGACATGGCCACGACAATGGTCTGCTGCGACATTTCCTTCATGCTCCTACACGGCTGAGCCGCAAACCGGGTTTCCCGCAGCCGGAAACAAAAAATGGCCGCGGTTGCGGCCACTCCGCACTACGGATGCTCAAGCCACTACCGCTTTATTGTACATCGGAGAAAGCTGTCGCAGGCGCGCCACGGCCTCGGGCAGAACGCCGAGCGCAAAGTCTACTTCTTCGGCCGTGTTCTGCTTGCCCAGGCTGAAGCGCAGGCTGGCGCGAGCGCGCTCGGAGGTCAGCCCCATGGCAACAAGCACATGGGAGGGTTCGAGGGCTCCGGAGGAACACGCGGCGCCGGTGGAAACGGCCAATCCCTTCAGGTCCAGGGCGATGACCAGGGCTTCGCCTTCCACATAATCAAAGTAGATATTGGTGGTGGTGGGCACTCGCGCAGCGCCTTCTCCGTTCACACCCGTGGCGTCAATGCTGCCAAGCACGCTTTGCTGGATGCGGTCGCGCAGCGCAGCCAGCCGTTCCATTTCGCCGCGCTCGAACGCCTCCATGGCGATCTCCGCCGCCTTGCCCAAGCCCACAATTCCAGGGACGTTTTCCGTTCCCGCGCGGCGGCCGCGCTCGTGCCTGCCTCCGTAGAACAGCGAGCGCAGCAGCGTCCCCCGGCGCACAAACAACGCGCCTGTGCCCTGCGGCGCGTGCATTTTGTGCCCGGAAATGGTCAGCAGATCGCAGCCGATGCGCTGCACGTCAATGGGGATCTTGCCCGCGGCCTGCACGGCGTCGGTGTGGAAATAAACGTCGGCTTCGGCCGCAATGCGCCCCATCTCCTCCACCGGCTGGAGCACGCCGGTTTCGTTGTTGGCCATCATCACGGAGATCAGCTTGGTCGCGGGGCGAAGTGCGGCGTGCACCGCTTCCGGATCCACCACGCCACGGTCGTCCACCGGAACGTACGTCACGTCCAATCCGCGCTCGCCCAGTTGCCGGGCCGAGTTCAGCACGGCGCTGTGCTCCACGGTGGAGGTAATGATGTGGTCCCCTGGCTCGGTCAATCCGAACAGGGCCAGATTGTCGCCTTCGGTGCCGCCGCTGGTGAAAACTACCTCGGCAGGGCGGCATCCCAGCATCCGGGCCACCGACTCGCGGGATCGCTCTACGGCGGCGCGCGTCTGCTGCCCATGATGATGGATGGACGATGCGTTGCCGAACTGCTCGGCAAAATACGGACGCATGGCCTCCAGCACCTCCGGCAGGACCGGAGTGGTGGCGTTGCTGTCGAGGTACACGCGGCGCATGATTGCTGCTCTCGTGTCTATTTTAC